>JAYTMW010000452.1:0-2657 GCA_043728105.1 Saprospiraceae bacterium
AAAATGGATTTAAAAATCCATTTTGAGTATTCTAAATAGGACTTCGACAAAGTTGTGCTGAAAATTAAACTACCCCTTACAATCATAAATCTTTAAGCATGAATATCAAAACAATAAGAGTTTTAGAGCTAATAATTCTATTCATCATCATCTTCACAAAAAGCTATTTCCTATTGGCTTATAATGGTGTGATGTACGTATTGATTGAAATTTTAAACAGTAAAAAAGTTTATCTCAATCAAACAAATTATAAAATAACAAACGCTTTATTCATTGGTTATCAATTACTTATCACAATAAATAGAACCCGAAACGTGAAATTTGGAGAAAATACTGAGGGGGCCATCAATATTTTAGGACACATCTTTTTTGCCCTTGTCGTCTGTTTGTTGATAAGTCAATTATTACTTTTTTTCAAAAAAATAAATTTAAACAAACATCAAGAAGCACTCTTCGTTTTTTCAATTTTCAATGCGATAGGTGTCTTCAATGAGTTTTTTCAAAATATCATCAGCCATCGAGCCCTCTTTATTTTTACACCCGATTCTATGAAAGATATAGGCATCAATTTAATCGGCTCTTTGATATTTGTAGTATATAGTTTAATTTTTAAAAGAGTATAAAATATTGATAATCAGATAATTAAATTAAAATTACGCCCACTTTTATACACGGATTTTTGCGACTTAATGTAGCGGCGGATTTATCCGCCGAATGTGTTACTTGCATGACATTCGGCGAATAAATCCGACCCATTCGATTAAAACTATAAAGTGCCGTAGGCACGGCTCATATTGTAGCGGCGGATTTCAATCCGCCGAATAATAGAACGATTTTTTAATTGAGTCCCATCGGGACGGCACATTTAGTCTTTTATATGCGCCGTGCCTACGGCACTTAATGAGATTTTTAGCCAATTCTCGGCGGATTGAAATCCGCCACCACAATATGACCCGTCCCGATGGGACTATACAATTTTAATCGCACAGGTCGGATAAATCCGCCGCTACAGCAAGCCAAAGAGAACCCCTCAGTATTTTACGCATTTTCATAAATTCCCAGCTAAAATCTTGTGATGAATTGCTAAAACTTGTGGTATCAAAGCCTGAAAGCCATCGTTGAAAATGACATAATCGGCACGGTCTTTTTTCTCTTCATCACTCATTTGTTTTGCCATCCGAGCTTCCACATCTTCTTTCGTCATAGTGCCTTCACTCCGCATTATGACCCGTTCAATTCTTAGTTCTTTGGTAGCAAAAACGGTAATGATTTTATCCAAAACTTTGTCACCGCCACTTTCATAAAGCAACGCCGCTTCTTTGAGCGTGTATGGCACATTGGTTTGCGCATCATGCCAATCATTGCCATCTTTTAGGACGGCAGGATGCACCAAAGCGTTCAGTTTTTTCAAAATTTCAGGGTTTTTGAAGGCTTCATCGGCTACTAATTTTCGATTAAAATCGCCATTTTCTAAGTATGCTTTTTTACCAAAAATAGCAATCGCACCAGCTCGTAAAGTGTCATTTTCGAGGTATAATGCCTTCGCTCTTTCATCGGCATAATAAACAGGAATCCCCAAGGTTTCAAAAATCTTACAGACCGTCGTTTTGCCGCTACCGATACCGCCTGTGATGCCTATTTTTAGTTTTTTCATGGTCGCTTTTTACATTAATTTTCACGTGTAAAGAAATTTTGTCAAAGTTTTCAACTAAAAGGTTTCACAATATATCCTTCTTTTTTCAACAAATTTAAAATACCTTTTTTACCACTTAAATGCCCCGCTCCAACAGCCACACACAACGAATTTTGATTTGACAAAGCAACGATTCTCTTAGTCATTAGCTCATTTCTATCAAAAAGCATGAGTTTTCGATTGGCTTGGCTCGTTTTTTTAGCCAATTGATACAAAGCTGTAATATCTTGTTTCTCATAAAGTTTTACCATTTTTTGAAGCTTTTTTCTAAACTTTTCATGCTTAGAAACGATGTCTTTCAATGCTTTAATGTGGTCTGAAAGGGACATTTTTTTTAGAATCTCTAATTGTTCATCAAACGTTTCGATACCCCTCAGTATTTTGCCTTCATTTTTGGCAAATTGCCACATTGACTCATCTAATGAAAGGAAATTGTCAGCATTGAGGGCATTTTCGCTTAATATATTCGTTAAGAAAAAAGGTGAAAAACGTTCAAATTGGGTCAAATTGAGTTTCAATTTTTTCTTAAATAGTAATGTTGTTTTTTCATGCAATTTAGGTGTCAAAATGATGCTCAATGTTTCTGCATTCGGCAACATCATAAATTGTTGAATATCGAAATGCTCCGCATCATCTAACGGGAATTCAGTTGCAAAAATATCGCATGACCTAATCGCTTGATAATTTTTTTCGATGTGCTTGAAAACACGATTGTCTTTTGAGTGCATTGTGCCTATGAGGTAATGTATGAAAGCAGGCCCCTCAGTATTTTCAAGTTGAAATTGCCATAACAAGGTTTGATTTTTACTTTTCATGTAGTATGGTTAATGGTTAAATGGAAAAGTGTGTAGTTCCCATTTGATATATTTACGCACTATTTTGTGCTGCGCACAAAAGGCGTGCTTGGAAGTTTTCTCTTTTGGGTTGAACTAATTTTTCCCAATAGAAATTTTGAAAAAAATTT
>JAYTMW010000453.1:0-7051 GCA_043728105.1 Saprospiraceae bacterium
CCACGCTACGAATCTCGTTGGATTGGTGGCTCGCTTCCTATTTCTATCGTGAATTGGAAGACTACTCGGGTAGGTTTGGCAGCACGTTTGGCTTTCTTAACCATTGGTACGGATGATTTAGGTAGCATCATTACAAATGGTAAATTGACAGGTACCGATTTTTATTTTGCTTTAAAAATCAATCCTTTTAAAATGGGTTTGAGTGGCGGCGGAAGCGGTAGTAGTAGGAGAGGAAAGGCGCAGGAATGTTATCGGTTTTGATATTTTTTAGTTAAAAAAAATGTAAAAAAGCGTCAAAATACTGAGAGGTATTTTGACGCTTTTTATTTATCTTTACATTCTATGAAAGTCAAATTTGAAGACCTACCCATTGTGAAAGCCTACGCTCTAAAAGGCAAAATTTTGGTCAAAATACTGAGGGGCCTCCTTTGGGTTTTGCATATTTTTAAAGGTAAATCGTGGCAACGGCCCCCTCAGTATTTTCACGACGACCCACGTCTTTATACCACTTGGGATATACTTTTTTTTGCGTATAAATATTATTTTAAATCCCCTCTGAAAGATGATGCGGACGGAAAAATTGAGGCATTTATTAAAGCAAATCCACCCATTTTTGACCATGAAAATTTCAAAATTGAAAGTGAAATCACGCTTCATGCGGGCGGTGATTTGATGCCTTATGAATGGACTCAACCACAATTTTGCAAACATCTTTGGGATGATATTGGCGACGATTTTTTCAATGCGGATATCCGTTTTGCCAATCTTGAAACACCCATTGATACCTCAAAATCGGCTTCACTTGTGCCAGAAGTGATGCTCAATGACATGAATTTTAATGGTAATAAGGAGATGTTTTCGTTGTTCAATCCGACTGAAAGGACCCCTCAGTATTTTTATCAAAAATTTCAAAAAAAATGGTCTTTTGATGTGCTTTCTACCGCCAATAATCACTCGTTAGATATGAATGAAGAAGGTGTTTTTACAACCATAGATTTTTTAGAAAAACAAGGCATAAAGCACGTAGGAACGTCAAAAACAAAGGAAAATCGCTTGAATTTTCCAATAATTGAGCAAAATGGAATTAAAATAGCCTTCATTGCTTACACTTTTTCGATGAACCAAATGACGAATCCCGAAGGGCAGGAGTGGCTTGTTAATCACTTTGAAGTCAATCAACCCAATGCTGATTTAAGCCCCTTAAAACACGATATTTTTTATGCTCGTAACGTTAAAAAAGCGGATTTTGTGGTGCTGAGTTTGCACTATGGCAATGCCTATCAGCCTTATCCTGCGGCGCATATTTTTGAGAACACAAAACGTATTTTCGATGAATGTGGATGTGATGTTATACTGGGCGGACATGCGCACAATGTGCAACCTGCGATGCGTTACGATTTCACGTGTCCGATGCGTTTTCAGAAAAAACAAGGCTTTGTACTTTTCGGTTTTTCTGATTTTGTGGCTTACGATATTTTTACGTGGTGTCACCTTTCCGTTTATCTAAAAATGAGGATTGGAAAAGGTAAAAAGATTGATACTGTTGAGGAACGAAATCCCGATTATTTAGGGAAGGGGGTAGATGAAACTGTCTTGTTAGAAGCGGTGATGAAGCCCGTGTATGCGTGTGGTGTTTATCACGATGAAAACAACCGAGATTTACGCCTTTTGGATGCGGAGAAGTGGCTCAAAAAAATAGAAAAAGAAGGTAAACCCGATTTTATGACTAATTGGAATGTGCGAGAACTGAGGGGACTAATGGATTTTTATAAACGGAAAATTATTTTTGACGAATTAAATCCGCAATAGTTTTGTTATTAGCTTCTTTATCGAAAATAGATAAGACAGGTATTTTAAAATTTTTAATAACGATGCTTTCTATGCTATCGGCTACACCTAATTTTTTGTACAAATAATATTCAGCCCCTTCTTCATCCAAAAGAAATTGCTCGATGATTTGTTTACGTGGGTCAACTATCCAATATTCTTGGACACCGTGCAACGCATAATCCTTGAATTTGGTTGTGCGGTCGGTTGCTTCTGTACCTTTTGACAAAATTTCACAAACCCAGTTAGGCGCAGGGTAGTGGGTTTGTCCCATCTTAAAAAAATCGGATATGTGTTTTAACCAAAAGCATAAATCAGGCTCATAGTCATTGCGGGTTAAGCTCACCATTGCTTTTTCAAGCCGCACACCGCCTAAATCATTGAAATCTACGTGAATAGTTAAACTCGTTGAAAGATAATTAAAAGTAGTGCTATGTTCTTCTGGAACGGGCGAGTGTTCAACAATTTCGCCGTTGATAAATTCTACTTTTTTATTTTCATCATCCCACTCATAAAAATCCTGTCTGCGTTGGCGTTCTTCCTCCAATGCGGATGCCAACTCGCCCATCAAACGAGGCAATTCGGGCATTTTCATCAAGGCTTCTTTAACGGCGGCTGTACTCATTTTTATCTAATATTAAACAAATATAGGGTTTTCCTTCAAAAAACAACAAAATACTGAGGGGCCTAAATCTTAATTTCCTTCGGCAAAAAAGGAGAAGCATCGCCACCACCTTTGATGATTTCACGCACGATGGTAGAAGACACATGCGAAAACTCGGGTTGAGAAATCAAAAACATGGTTTCAACGCCTTTTCCGACGATGAAATTGAGTTGTGAAATGGTTTTTTCATAATCAAAATCGGAGGCATTGCGGAGGCCCCTCAGTATCCAAGCCGCTTCGACCCGTTTGCAGTAGTCGGCGGTCAAATTTTCAAAAGTATCAACCGTAACTTTGGGTTCATCTTTAAAAACATCTTTTATCCAATCTTGTCTTTGTTCAAGAGAAAAAAGGTATTTTTTTTGCGCATTGATGCCAATGGCGATGATGATTTTATCAAAAAGCGGTAAGGCTCTTTTTACCAAATCTACATGACCCGATGTGATGGGGTCGAATGAGCCAGGGAAGACGCAAATTTTCATTAAAAGGGTATTTTGTTAGATAACTATTTGATTATCAGCTATTTACAAAAAACATAAATAGCTAATATTGTTGTATTGCTTTTATTAAAGCCCAATAAAAATCAAATGTTCCATGATGATATGCGCAAAATTCACTCTAATATTTTTTTCAACAAGATTGTTAAAAGCATCAGAATAAATTTCAATTTTGAAAGTCGTTTGATTCAAGAGAACTTTAAATTTGAGTTCATAAATTCTTGAAGCATCATCTGCGCCAGCCACATAATCTTCGTTGGTGCAAAGAGCCACAATCACGATGGTTTTATCGTCTAAATGTGAAACATCTAAGACTTCATATTCTGAATTTCCCGAAATGAGTTTTTGCTCTTTTTCGTAAAAATTGATGTTTATTTGACCGCAAGGCTCTAATGGAAGGCTGTAATACAAAACGTTCCATTCGTCTATCATATCAGTTGTCATGGATAAGGATTTTAAAATAAAAAACGCCACGTAATAGCAAAACCACGGGGCATTTTTTAATGTAAACAATTGATTATCAATACCTTACGAAACTCAACCACTATTTTCTAAATCCACCACGCTGCGGCATCATTGGCATTTTACCCGTCGAAAACTGGTGCATCATTTGACGCATTTGGTCAAATTGCTTCAAAAACATATTGATTTCTTCAATTTTCTTACCACTGCCCGAAGCAATCCGTTTTTTACGGCTTGTGGTTTTCAAGACCAATTCAGGATTTTTACGTTCTTCTTTTGTCATAGATTGAATGATACATTCAATTTTTGTGAAGGCGTTGTTGTCAATGTCAATATCTTTCATGGCTTTACCCAACCCTGGAATCATATTTAAAAGGGATTTAATGTCACCCATTTTTTTGATTTGTTCCATTTGGCTGATAAAGTCATCAAAATCGAACTTATTTTTCTTGATTTTCGACTCAATCCGCTTGGCTTCTTCTTCATCAAATTGCTCTTGCGCACGTTCCACGAGTGACACAATATCGCCCATGCCGAGGATTCGTTGCGCCATACGATCGGGATAGAAAACGTCCAAAGTGTCCATTTTCTCACCCATCGAAACGAATTTGATGGGTTTTCCGACGGTATATTTAACCGAAAGAGCCGCACCACCACGGGTATCACCATCCATTTTGGTCAAAACAACACCGTCAAAGTTCAAACGCTCGTTAAAAGTTTGAGCTGTATTGACAGCATCTTGACCCGTCATAGAGTCAACGACGAATAGCGTTTCGTTGGGTGAAATTGCGTCTTTGACTTTGGAAATTTCTTCCATCATCTGTTCGTCGATGGCTAAACGACCCGCCGTATCCACAATCACCACATCACAGCCTTGTTTTTTGGCTTCAACGATTGCATTGAGGGCAATTTGAACAGGGTTTTTATTTTCGACCTCCTTATATATAGGTACGCCAACTTGTTCCGACAAAACAGTTAATTGGTCAATAGCGGCAGGGCGATATACATCACACGCCACGACCATAGGCTTTTTACCTTTTTTCGTTTTAAGGTAATGCGCCAACTTGCCCGTAAAGGTGGTTTTACCCGAACCTTGTAAGCCCGCAATCAAAAATACTGAGGGGGTGCCTTTGAGGTTGATGCCTGCGGACTGCCCGCCCATGAGTTCGGTCAACTCGTCGCTGACGATTTTAATCATCAACTCACCTGGGCGCACGTTTTTCAACACGTTTTCGCTACCCAAAGCACGGTCTTTAATTTTGTCCGTAAATTCCTTAGCCACTTTGTAGCTCACGTCGGCTTCGACTAATGCACGGCGAATATCTTTAATGGCTTGCGCCACGTTCAGTTCTGTGATTTTATTGTCACCTCGGAGGGACTTAAAAGCGGAATCTAACCTATCGTTTAAACTTTCAAACATGATGTAACTATTTGATTTTCAACGTTTTATTGAAAAAATATATAATTTTGAAGCGCAAATATAAAGAAAAAAAATTGACCCCTCAGTATTTTATGCGTTTTAGGGTCAAGTTTTTTTAACTTAGATGTACTTTCTTAAACGGATAACTTTTTTTATTTTAACACCATTTCTTTTAATCGTGATGCGCACTTTTTTGCCTTCTTTTCCTTGAAAAATATTATTTATGACAGCAAGATTCAATAATTGAGCGGGTATCCACCCAACTTTAATGAGGTCGTCGCCTCTTAAAATGCCAGCATCTTCGCCAGGCGTGTTGGGTAGCACATCATAAACGACGAATTTGCTTAAAGCCACGCCCGTTGCAATGGGTACGATACCACTTTTATCATATTCAAAAAGATTTTTAATGAATTTATTGGGTTTAAGATAGAGTTTTTCTTTACTGAAATCAAAAATAACAGTAAAACGATGCAGTAAATCACCGCCAATTAGTCCATTTCTATTTAAGATATAATTGCTATCAGATTCTGCATGAAGCTCTTGGAAATGACTTATGACGCTTTGTAGTTTCGATTTGCCAATGTCAAGCGACCTAATTCTGCCAATATAACCTTCGATTTCACCCCCCAAACCATTGCCGATGCTGCCTTTTATCACTTTTGGCGGCATAACAATTAGCGGGTTAGAGTAGGTGTGAAGCAAGAGTGCTAAACCTGCCCCTGTGTCAAGCAGTAGCTTCATCAAAACGGTGGTGTCGCCACTAATTTGAGCCGTTGTGTGAAGATAGGGCTTACTTCTATTGATTTCGATGGGCAATTCTTCAAAATTTTTGTGGTCTGAGAGTCTAAATACTGAGGGGTCAAAAATAGTGAGTAGTTTATTGAGGTAATCTATTTTAAGCACGTAGCCTTTGAAAACTTCTGCGCCGATGATGCCATGAATTTCGAGCCCCGCAAATTGGTCAAGTTTGAAATAGTCTTCATCCAAAACGAGGATGTCTTTTATTAAGGTGAGGTTTTCAAGGTCGAGTCGCATTTTGCGGGCAATGTAGGCCTTGATAGGCATTTTCATATCCGTGCCTACGATTGTACGCTCATGTTCGTAGGTGACGTTGAGGAGATTTGTAATTTCTTTTTTTGTCAGTATGGTATGTTCTGCGCCAGTGTCGATAATAAATTTTAGAGGGAAAATGCCTTGAAAAAGGACTTTAACAACTATAAAATTATCTTGAATCTCGAAAGGTATTTCAATTTTCTTTGCATTGTTTCGCATGTAAAAGCCAGGAATCTGAGCTTTCATAGAGAGCAACGATAGGGAAAAAAGAAAAGATAATAGAATGTTATTTTTTGGCATAAGTAAATTTATAATTAGGTTATTTGGACAGCATATTACATAAACAAGACGTTGTGTATATATACGTGTAAAATTACCAAAATTGAAAAGAAAATTGATACGAGGTTCGCTTTTTAATGAATTGTTAAAAGAATAAAATTTTGATTACAGATTTTAGGAAAAAAAATAGTTAGGTATTTCTTAAAATTTCAAACATATTCCTAACTTTACAGTTCAATGAGAAAAATTAGTATGAATAAAAGATTTTAGAAAACAAGACTTTGAAGGCTTGAAATCAAAATCCTTTTTGAATAAACAGATGAAGAAGTAAATTTTTTTGTAAAATTTCGTAATTTATTTTTTTATATTTCACCTCTATTATATATTTGCTCCACCTAAATTTTAAGTAAAACCAAAATTTTAAATTTAAAGTAAAATAATATTTTTCAGTTTTTTTGAACAATATAGTCTTTAAATTATTTCTTTTATTAACTAAACAACAAGAATGTATGAAAATTAAAGTAAACTTCAAAAGCCTCGTGCTATTGGTGTTATTTTCCGCATTAAGCAATTTTGCGATTGCTCAAAAAACCATCTCTGGTATGGTTACGGATGCTGAATCTAAAGAGCCACTCGTCGGCGCAGCAATTGTGGTCACAGGTACAACAAAGGGTACATTAACGGATGTTGATGGCAAATACACTTTGGAAGCTATTCCTGCTGATGCCACAACTTTAACTTTTTCTTTCACGGGTTATGCCAACCAAACGGTTACAATTGGTTCATCAAGTACATTAGATGTTGCTTTAAAAGGCGGCTCTTACTTGGATGAGGTTGTTGTTACGGGTTATG
>JAYTMW010000454.1:0-1704 GCA_043728105.1 Saprospiraceae bacterium
GATTCGGAAGGAGTAGGTGGTAGAGATTTTCCCGATGTGATAAATATCGTGTATGAAATTCCTGCAAATTGGGAGCCTACGAAAGTATTAGTGGAAATTACACCTACCAAATAATTGTGCCATTTTTTTAAAATTTGTTAAAGAAAAACTGAAATATTACATTCACATAATCAACTTTAAATATTCATTATGAATAACTTAAAAATAACGAAATATTTTAAACCAAAGCGGCATTACCCGCATCAGTTTAGCCTATTATTGCTAACAATATTTTGTTCTCTGAATTGTCTTGGTCAAAGTCGGGATATTAGTTACATGACTTCGGGTGGAAAACTCAAACCGCTCCAAGCCATTATGGATGGTAGGCATTATACAATTAATTTGGATGTGGATATAGAGCGTAAAACAATAAAAGGTAATGTTGAAATAACCTTAAATTTATCAAAACAAACCGATACGCTTTTATTAGATTTGGTGCATTTGATGCAAGTAGAGAAGATAAAAGTCAATAATCAACTTGTTTCGTTTAGTCAAAAAGATGATAAAATTGAGATGGTACCCAAAAACGGCACACTTTTTTGCATAACAACTGCAAGAAATGGGAAAGGTCAGAGAAGTTAAATCACGTCGTAAATATAATGATGATTTAAAAACAGAAATCCTTAGAATGATACATTCGGGTAAAAATGTGAAAGAAATTTCAGAAACGTTTGACATTGCTGAAAATGTTGTGTACCGTTGGAAAACGGATCAAAATATGAAGACCAAAACTAAGACGAATGATGACCAGAGTAATTTTACGTTGAAACTGATTGCTGAAAACGAATTTTTGAAAAAGGATAACAATCGCCTTCAAACAGGAGTGCATCAAAAAGTGTGGGGCAATCATGCCGCCAGCTTGATTTCTGAGAGTTCATTTAAAGATTTTACTGCCCTAAATTTGGGATATTTCTTTCTAAATTCACCCTCCCAATCGTTATTTAATACCTTGGTTCTGGCTTGAAGTAGCAAGTGTGTTCCTTTCTTTGTCCACTGCATTGATTGCTTTTTTGAGAACCTTTTGGCTATCACATAATTGACGGTTGATTCGATAAAACTTGTGGTAATCGTCTCTCCATGAAGATAACGGTCACTATAATTGACAATGAAATTTCGATTGTTAGAAATGTAGGTGTGAAATTCATCAGTATACGTACCAAAGGCTTTTAGTTTTTCGTACCTATCCTTTGATACCTTATCTTCCTTGTGTTCTTCTAAATAATCCTCAATTTCTTCCGTTTTTTGGAGGGCTTCTCCTACTTTCCCGTGCCATAAATTCCATTTGATACTTACCATAAGCTCTTGCAAATTATTCCCAATTTTATCATCAACTTTCAACATTCCTAATACGTACTGATTCAACACTGTAAGCCTCATTGTGATATGAAACCAGTCCAAAATATGAGTTGATTCAGCATTGAGATAGGTTTGTAGATTTCGCAAGTTATCCGCCCCATCCGATAAGAAGTCCATTTTTTGGTGTGGTTGCATATGTATATTCCTGCGAAAGTGGTTCTTCGTCAATTTTGGTGAAAGCCTACTTTTTAGAGTAGTTTTGGTAGATGAAACAATCACTATTTTTGCCATCTGAACTGGATTTTACGTTACTCAAACTTCATAACACCACCACCAATATTGACTTTGAGGTGTGTAGTTGTCAAACTT
>JAYTMW010000455.1:0-20752 GCA_043728105.1 Saprospiraceae bacterium
TTATTTGGGTCAAACGCCCCTGCCTAAATACATCGGACGTGAGCCTAATGATGAAGATAAAGATCGTTACCAAACCGTTTTTGCAAAAGAACCGGGTTCGGTGGCAGCACCCACTGCGGGATTGCATTTTAGCCGTGAGTTGATGAAACGACTTGAACTAAAAGGTGTTAATTTTGCGGATATTATCCTTCATATTGGTTTGGGTACGTTCCGTCAGATTGATGTTGAAGATTTATCTAAGCATAAAATGGAAGCCGAATACTTCAAAATTCCTGAAAAAGCGGTTGAAATTGTTAATGCGTCTAAACAAAAGCACAAACGTGTATGCGCTGTCGGTACTACGGCAATGCGTACAATAGAATCGTCAGTGAGTTCAACGGGCATGTTGAAAGCAGCTGAAGGATGGACAAATAAATTTATTTTTCCACCTTATGATTTTAGCGTAGCTGATTCTATGATTACCAATTTTCATTTGCCAAAATCAAGTTTATTGATTATGACCTGTGCTTTTGGTGGTTACGAATTGGTGATGGAAGCGTATCAACAAGCGATGAAAGAAAATTACCGTTTTTATAGTTACGGTGATGCAATGTTGATTTTATAAATGCGTAGGGCGTATTGAGTCATGCGTTTTAAACGCAATACGACTAACGCAATACGCAATACGACTAACACAATACGAGTTATTAAAAATTATTGTTTTGTAAATTAAATTTTGGCTTAATATGTACTGGACGCTTGAATTAGCCTCTTATCTTGAAGAAGCACCTTGGCCTGCAACTCGTGACGAGTTAATAGACTTCGTTATTCGCTCAGGTTCTCCAATCGAAGTAATCGAAAACTTGCAACAGTTGGACGATGAAAATGAAATGTATGAAGGGATTGAAGATATTTGGCCCGATTATCCTCGTAAAGATGATTTTTTCTTCAATGAAGATGAATATTGAGAGGAGAAAGCCTCATGGTGTTACGCCATGAGGCTTATTTTTTACCCCCTCAGTATTTTTATCAAAAAAAGCCATCGAGAATTTTCTCAATGGCTTTTTTTAAATTTTAAAATGTAGAATTAGAAATTGTAGGTAAAACCCGCTCTAATATCTAATGGACTTATAAAAGCATTATTAGATAAAGTAGGGTCATAAAGTAAAGCAATTTCATACCCAAACACCCCATTTCCAGAATTATAACCACCACCTAACGCAGGACTAAAACGATTGGCTTTTATTGCAGAACCTGAATTGTCTAAGGCAATGGCTTTACTTGAATAGCCATATTCAGCGTGGAGGAATAGAAAGCCTAAAAATTTGTAGCGAGCAAAAGCACCAAGAGAATAATCCGTCCAACTGACTCTTACATTACCAAATCCTTGTGAATTATAGACAACACCAAACCGAGGGCCCGCAGACAAATCGCCCACAATTTTGTAACCTATCATTGGTGTAACCCCTACGGCAAATGAGCTTCCATAAGTGTTTGAGTTTAATCCCAAAGTGAATCCACCACCATACCACAACCGATGCTTAAACCCTCCCGACTCGTCGAAATATTTATCGGTTGTTTTAGTCGTTCTACGGGTAGGACGGGCGGTTGAATCTTCGGTGTTTGCGGGTTCGTCCGTTTTTTCCTTTTTTGAAGGTCTTCTTTGAGCGAATGCAGAAGCGTCAATCATTAAGAAAATGGCTAAAGCAAAGAAACTAATTCTGATTATCTTATTCATCTTAAACATTTTTTTAAAGTTATATAAACTTTTTTATGAGCAAATTTATAATTGTTTTTGACTATGACATAATTTTAGTAAAATGATTTATGCTGAATCGTTTTTTTTTAGTATAAATACCTGATAATCAAGTAGTTATGGATAAAAATTGTAATTTCTTGGCAATTCTGTATTGAACAAAAGAGAACCATTGATTAAATTGAGTTAACAGATTAACGCTGATTATTTTTCTACGTTAGTTTTTAAAATCACTGAAAACCAGTATAATCAGTCAAATCTGTGGTTTGTTTTTCGTCACAGAATTTCTGACATTTTTGTTTGTTCATCATTTAACTAAAGAAAGCGAAGTTTCAAAAGTTTTATACTTATATAGACGTAAAAAAGTGGTTTATAAAATTTAAACAAATCAGAATGTTTACTTAAACTTTTGTTAAAATATAATAACAGAAGCTCAAAAAATGATGCCTTTGGCTTCATCAAGCGGCACGCATGACTGAGGGGTCTGTGTGAAAATTGATTTTCAATAAAATACCTCGTATTATTGTTAAAAATTAAGTAATAAGTTGAGTCATTGCTTTTTTTATTCGGAATAAATTTTAACTTTGTGGTATAATATTTTGACATAATTGCATCCTCCCTACAATTAGTCGCCAATATTAAATATAAACATAATTATAACTCTGTTTTTCCATTAGATTCTCCTATCAAATTTTTTTAAGTTTTATCAAAAAAACATCATCTAAAACGAAAGTCTAATCATCTGATTAACCATTTTCCGTTAAAGGATTCTTGATTTTTTGTATAAAATTTTCCTGCCGATCTCCCTATTTTACTCATGTCACATACAGTGAATTACACCCTTGCGCTTTGTAGCGTCGGAATTACAATTTTTAATTAATCTTATTTTCTCATTCGTTTAAATTTTTTTATTATGACAAAAACAATTAACACGATTCTACTCTGTTTATTAATGTTTTCGTTGCCATCCATGATGCAGGCTCAATGCCCTGGCGCAACGAGAAGTGTAACAAACTGTAAATCACTCAATGACAATATTTGGGATGATGAAGGATTTTTGTTTAGAGAACTTGTTTCGGGTTTAGATGCCTCTTGGAAATGGGATGGCCCCGCTTCTTTCGTCGAAAACACGGATGGAACTGCTCGTCTGACGGGTACAATTCGTCATTGGGACAAAGCCAACCTTCAATTTGGGGTTGACATTACCTTCATCAATCAAACTTACAATGCGCCCGCTGGTTCTCCTTACAACCAAACAGGAGCTTCCACGTCGAGTTGGTATTATTATCGTTGGGGTAATGCCGTTTTAACGGGCAAAGGTGATTTTGCGGGTGGCAAATTGACTTTGAAAGAACACATGGCTGCTTTTCAAGTCGGAAATGGTGCGCATCAACAATGGGCTGACGCAAATCGTAACGGCGGAAGTGGTTGGTTTGAATGGACAGTTGCGGCACAACCTACCAATGCAACTTATGTTTTCCAACCTTATAATGCAAGCTTGCCAGACCCTAAAGCAGATATTTGCATTTTATTGAGTGGCACACCTACTGTTTGTGGTGGTAATCCGTGCGATAATGATGTAACGAAGCCTACTTTTGCGAATTGTCCTGTTTTTGATATTCTGCTTTCTACATCAGAAACATGTGCTTCAACGGCTAATTGGATTGCGCCAACGGCTACTGACAACTGCTCAACACCAACAGTAACGGTGACTTCAACGCCGACTGCTGGTTTGGCAATAGGCTCTTGTTTTCCAATCGGTGTTACTACGGTGACTTATAAAGCAACGGACGCAAAAGGCAATATGGCAACGTGTAGTTTTACGGTGACGGTTACAAAAGTAGTTGTTGACCCTTGTCTGACTGACGTTACGCCGCCAACTTTCGCATCATGTCCATCGAATATTTCTTTATCAACCACAGGCATTTGTGCGACAGGTTCTTGGACAGCTCCAACGGCTACTGATAATTGCTCGACCCCCTCAGTAACGGTGACTTCATCCCCAACTGCGGGTTTGGGAATAGGCTCTTGTTTTCCAATTGGTGTTACAACCGTAACATATAAAGCAACGGACGCAAAAGGCAATATTGCAACGTGTAGTTTCACGGTCACTGTTACGAAGGTTGTGGTTGACCCTTGCGCCAATGATGTAACGCCGCCTGTTATCGTATGTCCTGCCAATATCAATTTGACAACTACGGGCCCTTGTGCGAATGCTACTTGGGCAGCACCAACGGCTACCGACAATTGCCCAGGCGCTGTCAGTGTTAATCAAGTAGGTGGCTTGCCAAGTGGCTCTTGTTTCCCATTGGGTACGATTAAAGTAACGTTTCAAGCAAAAGATGCCAAAGGTAATATCGCTGAGTGTAGTTTCACTGTGACGACAACGCCCATACAAATTGACCCTTGTGCGAATGATGTAGCACCGCCAACAATTATCTGCCCAACGAATATTAGTTTATCAACTACGGGTACATGCGCCAATGCTTCTTGGACAGCTCCAACGGCAAAAGACAATTGCCCTGCCCCAGTGACAGTAACCCAGATTGCGGGGCCTGCGAGTGGCTCTTGCGTAAATATTGGAACAACTACTGTTACTTATAAAGCTACTGATGCTAAGGGAAATATGAGTACTTGTAGCTTTACCATTACGGTTACTAAGGTTGTTGACCCCTGTGCGGGCATCGTTTCTGTGCGCCCTGTTTTAAATACTAAAGATAAGTGTAACACAGGTGTTTCTTACGTTGCTGTTTTTAATGGTTTGTATTATACAGCGGGAACGAACCTAAAATTCACGGAATATACCAACGGAACAGCTACTTTAATAGGCAATGTTCATACGGGTGGTGGTTCTTACAACGTAAATGTTTCGTTTTCGGGTCGCACTTGCGCTTCGGCGGGTAGTCCAAAATTAGGTGATGGCAACGGCACTTGCGCTGCAAATGCAGGTTTCAACACAACAGCTTGGTATTATTATACATCTACGACAGGTACGATGACAACGCCTCACGGCACCATTAACATCACACGCAATGGCCCCGCTTTCCAAGTGGGTAATTTTGCTAATTTGCAACAAAATGTATTTGGTGCAAGCGGTTGGTTTTTAGGTAATGGCACCGCTGGTGGAGATTTTAATATTAATTTGGGCAATTGCGAAACTTGTTGTTCTGGTCAACCCGCCATTACTTGTAATAATCCTGTTGCAGGATTTGACCCTAATAAGTGTTATAAAATTATCAATAAATACACGGGCAAATCGCTTGATGTTTATGGAGCCAATAGTGCAAATTATACGTCAATTGTTCAATGGTCTTATCATGGTGGAGCCAATCAGCAATGGCGAGTAATCAACAATGGTGATGGCACTTATGATATTAAAAATAGAGCAACTGGTAAATTGCTGGATATTCAACAGTCAGGTGGAAATTGTGCTAATGGCATCAAAACTGAACAATATCAAGATGATAACACAGGTAGTCAACAATGGTATTTGGATAAACAAGCTGATGGGACGTACAAAATGAGAAATAAAACGTGTAATAAAATCATTAAAGTATATGGTGGTAGCTACAATGATGGTGCAACTGTGGTGCTTTGGGATGATTTTGGGTCAGAATATTTCAAATGGCGGATAGAAGAAGTTGTTTGTACTGCTGCCAACTATTTATCTGCTAAGGAAGTTTTAAGAATGGATGCAAACCAAGAAGCTTCAAAAGCTCGTATTGAATTCCTCAACAATACAGGATACAAAACGGATTATTTTGAAGTGCAAAAAGCGGATAATGCTACTGGTGATTATAAAACTTTGGAAGCAGTGAATGCCGTCGTGAAGACAAATGAATTGCAACATTATACCGTCTATGATAAAAATCCTACCGAGGGAGATAACACCTACCGAGTAAGAGCAATCTTAGATGATGGAACAATTCAAGTTACGGATGTGAAGACCGTCAAATTCAGAGGTTTAGGTGAGTTGCAGGTATATCCGAACCCGACTAATTCGGTTATTAATGTTGATTTATCCAAATATAAAGGTCAAGAAGTAGGTGTTTATCTTTACAATCAAATCGGTACGGAGGTGCTTTACATGCCTATTCAAAAAGTAGGCGATTTGCCAGTTGAGGTAGATTTAAATGGTATTATGGACGGTCATTTCATCCTACGTGTAGCCGCAAAAGGCAAACGTGATGTGACCAAACAGGTTATCATTACGCATTGATTTTTGAATGAAATATGCAGTGTTGAGATGCATAATATATTGATTATCAATTGTTTATGCGTCTCAATATTCTTTTAAAACTACAAAAATTAGTTTTAAAATCGAAAGTGTAGGACACTCCTAAAAGTGTTCTGCACTTTCTTTTTTGGGAGAGGAGGCCCCTCAGTATTTTTATTGAAATTTCAAATCAAAGCCTCGTAGAACGCTCCATTTGTTCTGTATATCGAGAGCCGCACGAATGACTTTTATCATTTCTTGGGAGTAACGTAGAAAAAGCAACAGGAAAGTGCTCCCCGAGTCCAACAGACTCGAACATTTGTTGGTGCGTAAATAAATATACGAGTCCTCTGGACTCGGGGAACACTTTCCTGTTGGTTTTTCTACAAATGTATGAGTCCTCTGGACTCTAATCGATTCTAAAAATTTTTAAAACGTACTGCTAAGGGGACTTAACGAATTTGTAAGAATTTTGAAATACAAAGGAGTAGGATTTGCTTCCCTTTTTGTAACCAAATTCAACATAAAACTTACTGTTTTCAAACAATTTACTACTTCAAAAATGATAGAGTAATTAAACAAAAAAAGGCTCAAAATACTGAGGGGGTATTTTGAGCCTTTTGATTTGATGCGTAAAAACTATCGAGTTAATTCAATCACCATAGTCTCTGATTTATCCAGATTTAAAACACCTAAGTCATTGATAGTCAATTCATTAGCAATATTTTTGCCTTTTGAAAAACCCTTTAGCCGTTCATTGAAACGCTTAGTATCGAGGGTCATTTTTTTATCATTGGTGTTCATCACAACCATAATTGTTTCAGTGGGCGTATAACGAAAATAGACGTAAACACCATCCACGGGAATGAATTGCATGAGCTTGCCATCGTGTAAAACGGGCTTTGTTTTGCGCCAGTTGGCTAACTTTTTTGTGTAATTGTAAATCTCTTTTTCTTTTTCTGTTCGCCCCCCCTCAGTAAAAACGCTGCGGGTGTCTTCTTTCCAACCGCCAGGCATGTCTTGACGCACTTTTCCATCTGGATTGGTGAAACCCGTGAAACCCAACTCTGCACCATAATACCATTGCGGTATGCCTCGACAAGTTAAGAGCCAAGCGATGGCACTTTTATATTTCGCCATGTCTTCATTTACGATGCTGTAAAAACGACCGAGGTCATGGTTGTCAAAAAAAGTAACGTTGTTGTAAGGATTTTTATAAACAAAATCGTTGGATAGATTTTGATACATTTGCATCACGCCTTCCATCCAACCTTGAGGTTTTGTCAAAGATTCGGTGATGGCATGATAAAGTTGAAAATCCGTTACACCTTGCAAATTTGATTCTAATTTCTTCGTTAAACCCACTTTTTCAGTCGAAAAGGCTTGGTTTATGTTGCCCGTTACCCACGTTTCAGCAAATAAATGAAGACGAGGAAATTCTTGACGCACTCTTTTTGTCCAAGATGCCATAAACTCTGGATCATTATAAAGGTAGGTATCAATTCTAAAACCATCCACACCCGAGTAAGCCAACCACCACAAATACGATTGGGTGATGTAATTATTAAGGTGTTGGTTTTTAGGATTCATATCGGGCATGTGATAGTCGAACCAGCCATCAGTCATGCTTTTTTTATCCGCTTCCGAAGCATAAGGATCAATCACAACTTGGTCACGATAGTTGGTACGGGTGAAGGAATCGAACTGATGAATCCAATCTGTTTCAGGTAAATCTTTGATGAAAAAACTGTTGTTGCCCACGTGATTGGGCGCAACATCCATCACCATTTTCATTCCTTTATTGTGTAGATTTTTAACCAAATTTTTATAATCTTCATTGGTGCCGAGGCGACGATCAATACGATACAAATCGGTCATTGCATAGCCGTGATAGGATTCAAACGGTTGATCATTTTCTTGAACTGGATTAAGCCATAAGGTCGTTACACCCAAATCTTTTAAATAGTCTATATTGTTAGAAATGCCTTTTAAGTCGCCACCATGACGAAAAAACATTTTACGGCGATCAATTGTGCGTTGAGCCATGCCATCCACATCATCGTTGGTTGGGTCGCCGTTGGCAAATCTGTCGGGCATGATAAGGTAGATAAAATCCTTGGTATTCACGCCTTGATTGACAGAGGCATTAGAGTTCAATCGTTCTAAATGCCAATTCAAAGTCCGTTTTTCTTTGCCTTTAATCAAATTAATTTTCACATCGCCGATGGCTGCGGTAGGCGCAACATTAAGTGTCACAAAAAGATAATTACGATTTTCTACTTTATCTATCTTCTTGATTGTCAAGCCTTTATGCACAATTGACACTTGAAAATCACGAATATCACGGTCGTGAATCATCAATTCTACATTTGGATTTTTGAAACCTGTGAACCAACTCGCAGGGTCAACTCGTGCTTCAAAAGCTTCTGTTGAGGCAGTTGCAGGAATACGTTTTGGCACATTGCGGGTCACGCCATCGGGAAGGCGTTGTTCGGGGTCAATGGTGTCTTTGACGACTGTAAAGTTTGTATTTTTTGATAAAATACTGAGGGGGTCGTTGTTAGCAAAAGCCAATGAGCCAATGACTAAAAAACAACCCATTAAAAAATTTAATTTCATAAAATTCTTAGTTTGAGATAAAAAATTATTTTAAGAAGTGAATACTGATTGGTGAATACTGATTGGTGAATAGTGATTGGTGAATAGTAATGAACCAATCACCAATCACTACTCACCAATCACCAAATCACAAATCACCAATCACAAATCACCAATCATCAATCACTAAACATTACCAATCCGTGCGCCATCTGGAATAGTTGCTCCTTTTTTAACAACCACGATGCCTTCAACGATACAATATGCTTCAGTTTCAACTTTCTCTAAACCTTTACCACCTTTTATGATGACATCGTTGCCAATGCGACAGTTTTTATCCAAAATAGCCATTTCAATGTGGCAATTTTTACCGACCCCAACGTTTACAGTTCCTTTTTTCATTATTGTAGTCAGATGTTCATAAAAATCGGCACCCATCATAATAACGTTTTTCATCACTGTTTTTTCATTAACCCTACTTCTAATACCTATCAAACATCGTTCAAGACGACGAGCATGAATGATTGAACCTTCCGCCACAACCGTTTTAACTAAAGTGGTCGTTCCCATCAATTTAGATGGTGGCAATTGGCGGGCACGGGTAAATACACCTTGATGTTCGCTGAATAAATCGAACTTTGGAATGTTATCGGTGAGTTCCAAATTGGCTTCAAAGAAAGACGCAACATTCCCAATATCTGTCCAATAGCCGTTGTAAAGATAGCTCGCAACTTTTTCGCCCGACTTGATGGCTGCTGGAATGATTTCCTTTCCAAAATCGGTTGCTTCTGGGTGTTTTTCAAGCAAATCTATGAGCGTTTCACGATTAAAAATGTAAATACCCATGCTCGCAAGGTAGATTTTACTTTTTTTACGTGCTTCCGCTGGCACGGGCGATTCCCAATCGGGCAACAAATCCGCTTTTGGTTTTTCGATAAAACTGTCAATCATACCGCCTTTATTAACTTTCATGATGCCAAACTCCGTAGCCTCTTTAGCGATTACTGGAATGGTGGCGATGCTCAAAGTTGCATTTTTTGCAATGTGTTCTTTCGCCATTGCCAAAAAATCCATTTGATACAATTGGTCGCCAGAAAGGATTAAGATATAGTCGGCATCGTGGCTGTTGAGGTGCCGCAATGACTGACGGACAGCATCGGCAGTCCCTTGAAACCAACCTGGATTATCGGGTGTTTGCTCCGCTGCCAAAATATCCACAAAACCACCTCTGAAATAATCAAAATGGTAAGTGTTTTTAATGTGTTGATTGAGCGACGCTGAGTTAAATTGCGTCAAAACAAACATGCGCCTTACACCACTATTGATACAGTTTGAAATTGGAATATCAATCAAACGATATTTTCCTCCAATTGGAACGGCGGGCTTTGAACGGTCTTTTGTCAAAGGATAAAGTCTTGAACCTTGTCCGCCTCCGAGAATAAGGCTAACCATTTTGATGGTTTTCTCCATTTTGTTGATTTTTATGTGGGTGAATAAAAGGAATTTATTTTACCAAAAAGCTGAAAATACTGAGGGGTTACACTTCTGCACATCCACACTCATTTTAATGAGGCCAAAAATAATTTTTAAATAGAAAATAACAAGCCTTTCGAGGAAAATTAAATGAAGAAAATTATATTGAGAGTAAACAGTAGTGGTAATGATGCCATTTGTTGAGTTAAAAAAAATAAAATTAATGTGTCTTTAGTTCGGAAATTTCATCAATCAGTTATCATTAAAAATCTGTTCAGCCCTTCTGTTTGTGCCACTTTTCACATCCGTGCCATCAATGTTATTACCAAGATGGTCATTCGGAATATTTTTATAAAGCACCCGTTTCCATTGACGATTTTGAACTTCACCACGGCAAGTTGTGTGCAACAAACGATAGCCATTGGCAATTAAATCTGGATTGTAAAATAAAAATTTGACGTTGGTTTGTTGCGTTTTTTCTACTTTGTAATACACCCAAACTTCGTAGGGTGGGGCATCGTTTTCATTCTCAACTACCACAATATCATCTGGGCGACCATAGCGCAAAAACACTCTGCCTCTATCCGTTTCAAAGCCATAACCATAGCCATTTCCAAAATTTTTATCCACCCCTTTTGCAATCAGCATGTACTCATCATAAGCCTGTTCGGGCATATTTGCGTTCTTTTTAGCCCAATAATTGAATAAATAACGCTTTTTTGCCATCGAATCTGTGCCGTCCACAATGGTTTTGAAAATAGTTGTTTCGTTGTCAGGAATCAACATCGCAATGGCTTTCATGGCGTAACGCAGCTTTTTGGCATCCAAACTGGCTACAAATTCGTTGTCGAGCGCATCATTTGTAAGTGAATCAATTGGGAGATTTAAGAGTGGATTATTGCGTTGAAAAAACAGCTCTTTCTGACTCAAAAGGTCATTATTGCGGTTGCGAAGCGTGACGATAAGTTTGTAATTTCCTGATTCCAATTGAGCTATATCCATCGAAATTAGATTTACAATATAAGGGGCTGATTTTTTACGTTTATGCCCAATCATAACGGCCCTTTCATTGGGTTTTGCATTGGCTTTTTCAATGGAATAACTCAAAAGAAAATCATCAACAATTGTTTTGTCGGTGTTATAAACTTCGTTGTAAAAAATGAGCATCGTGGCTGCTCGGTCATAATATTGAAAAGGCAGCGGCTCCATGAAGTAGCCATTTTTGGTGTATTTGCTGTCACTACTGTCGGCACGATAATTATTTACGAGAGAAATATCACTCATGCGAAGGTTTTTATCGTCATAATCCATGATAAAAACAGAACGATAAATAGCTTTGTTCTCTGCTTTATGAAGGTCTTTCATTTGAACTTCTATGTCGAAAGTGCCATTTGGCAAGCCAATACGCCGCATTTCAAAGAAGTTAGCGGGGTCGAGTGTACCAGGCCCTTTTAAGTTAAATTTATCAACTTTCGTAATGGCATCGCCTTGTTTGAAAAGCAAAGTCACTTCCACGGTGGCTTGAGAATGGACGCTATCAATTTGAATTTGAGTCAAACTGCGCCCCACAAAATAGAAATAAACTTCTACATAATTTTCAGCTTGACCCTTGAATGAGGCGTGCGTGACACTCACATCCATCGAAAAAACTCGATGAACATTCAAGATGAAAATGAATAAAATGGCGAGCTTTTTCATGCAATATTTTTTCATGCTGATTTATGAATTATAAATGATGAATTGTCCAACAATTATCATTCATAATTTATCATTGGGTGTAGTTCCCATTTGATGTATTTACCCACTGTTTTAGCTTCGCTAAAATGCGTGCTTAAAAAAAGGACTAAATGGATTGAAGTAATTTTATCAAATAAAAATTTTCAAAATTTTTATTTGATAAAATTACTTCAATCCGAAAGAAAAAACTTTCAAGTACGCATTTTGTGCGAAGCACAAAACAGTGAATAAATACATCAAATGGGAACTACACCCTTTATCATTATTTCACATTTTTAGTCAAAGTCAAAATAAAATCAGACCCCCTCAGTTCTGTTTTCAATTTCATGATAGAATCTGTCAATTCTTCAATATCATAAACGACTGGATCTTGCGTTTGTTGAATCAGCTTTTTTTCATTCAATTTAAACGTAGATTCCACCTCTTCCGCTGTTGCTGAAAAATTAGTTTTGAGGGAATCATTATGGAACGAAAAATAAATTTTCTCAAGACCCGGTGCAGGCTGACCATTGTATTCGCCATAAGTCAAGTCCCACTTACCATTCATGATGGTGTGCATTGTGTTATCGGTTTTGCAACTTGCCAGAAGCAAGAAGCAACTAAAATACATTACTTTCATATAATGCTCACGTTTTTATTGTTTGGATTTATGTTGAACAATCTGTTAATCTATTAAAAATTAAAAATTAAGAAATAGAAAATTAAGAATTAGTTCACTGAAAATCTCAAGTAGTAGATTGTAAAGTGCTTCAATTTTTATTTCTTATTTCTCAATTTTTAATTGTTACTAAACGATGCAAAACTACATATTATTGATAATTTTTTTAAAACCCTACATAAAATGCTCACGCCTCGTTTTTGCTGCGCAGAAAAAGGTTTTTTAAGAATTTTTTTTGGATTGAAGCTATTATTGAGAGAAAAATTGAAAATTTTTCTCTCAATAATAGCTTCAATCCGTAGAAATTTCTGTTTTGTACGCCTTTTTGCGCAGCAAAAACAGTGAGTAAATATTATGTAGGGTTTCAAAATAATTTTCACGAATATATCTCTTTTTTAGCCGACTTCAAAGTGTTTAACATCAAAGAAGTAACCGTCATTTGACCCACACCGCCTGGCACGGGTGTGATGAAACTGCACTTTGGCGCAACGGCTTCAAAATCAACATCACCCACAAGTCGAGACCCACTTTTTTTAGTCGCATCATCAATCCGATTCATGCCCACATCTATCACTACTGCCCCTTCTTTTACCATATCGGGTTTGATAAAATGAGCCATTCCAATCGCAGCCACCAATATATCTGCCCTCCGACAAACCTCCGCCAAATCTCTTGTGCGTGAGTGGGCAAGCGTCACCGTGCAGTCCCAACCCTTGCGAGAGAGCAAAATACTGAGGGGGGTGCCTACGATGTTTGAGCGACCCACAATTACGCAGTTTTTTCCGACCGTATCTATCTTATACCGGGTCAACATTTCGAGAATGCCGAAGGGCGTAGCGGGCAAAAAAGCGGGCATTCCTTGCGTCATACGTCCAAAA
The DNA here is from genome assembly GCA_043728105.1 of Saprospiraceae bacterium. Classification (GTDB taxonomy): domain Bacteria; phylum Bacteroidota; class Bacteroidia; order Chitinophagales; family Saprospiraceae; genus JAAFJT01. The sequence continues at coordinate 13,296 of JAYTMW010000455.1, forward strand.
TTGACAGGATGAAAGCCATCTACGTCCTTTTTGGGGTCAATAGCCAGGGTAATGGCAGCTTCGTCAATGTGTTTTGGCAAAGGCAATTGCACGATAAAACCGTCGATATCGTCGTCTTCATTCATGCTTTTCACAATTTCCAAAAGCTCTTCTTGGGTCACGTTCACGTCTCGGCGAATGAGCGTAGAACTAAATCCCACCTGTTCACATGACTTGATTTTGTTGCCCACGTAAGCCTCCGAAGCGGGATTGTTGCCGACCAAAACAGCCGCCAAATGGGGTTTTTTACCACCTTTCAAAATCAATTGTTCAACCTCGATTTTGATTTCATTTTTTATAGTGTCGGATAACATTTTACCGTCAATAAGTTGCATAGTTCTGTTACATTTTTCGTGAAAGAAATGAGTAAATAGTATTGCGTATTGAGATAAACGAATGGGTGTAGTTCCCATTTGATGTATTTACTCACTGTTTTGTGCTTCGCACAAAAGGCGTGCTTGGAAGTTTTTTATTTCGGGTTGAGCTAATTTTTTCAAATAGAAATTTTTTCAAAATTTCTATTTGAAAAAATTAGCTCAACCCATTCAGCCTTTTTTTTGCACGCCTTTTAGCGAAGCTAAAACAGTGAGTAAATACATCAGATGGGAACTACACCCTTAACGAATTACTAATTTTGGCAATTTCTCTTAAAAAACAATATCTATCTCCTTTGCGGCGCAAATTTATAAAAAATCGGTATCTGTTGATAGTAAATTGTTATTTCAATTTTTGAAACTCTAAATAACTCAGAAAAATTAACAAAGTTGTACTTACTCATTACTCATTACTCATTACTTACTCTGTCTTATTTTCCCTAAAAAAAATATCCAATATGCAAATGTAATTTCTAACCAACTTTACGTTTAATTTGCAACTAAAATCCAAGCGCATTTCAAGATGATAACATTAAAACAAGTAAAGCCCATGCCTTTGATTGAAAATGGTTTGAATACGGATTCAAACGTCTTCAATACTGAGGGGGTGTTTCAAAAAGGGAAAAAATATCTCGTGACTGCGCCTTCGGGCAAAGGCAAATCTACATTTCTACACCTTATATATGGTCTCAGAAATGATTACGAAGGCGATATTTTTTTTAAAGAAAAAAACATAAAACAATACACGCCTGATGCGTGGGCAAATCTTCGCCAAAAGCAAATAGCCATTGTTTTTCAAGATTTACGCTTGTTTTTGAACATGACGGGCTTAGAAAACATCAAAATCAAACAAGATTTGACAGGCACCCCCTCAGTATTGGAGGTCGAAAAATGGGTTGAAAGGCTCGGTTTGGCAAATGTGATTCATCAAAAATGTGAAACCATGTCGTATGGACAACGCCAACGGGTTGCCATCATACGGGCGTTAAGTCAACCGTTCGATTTTCTTTTTTTAGATGAACCATTCAGTCATTTAGATACAGAAAACATCAAAATTGCGTCTGATTTGATTTTAGAAAGATGCAAAATGTATGATGCAGGTTTGATAATGGTGAGCCTTGGTGATACTTACTTTTTTGATTACGATGAACGTTATGTGGTTTAACCCCCTCGGTATTTTTAAAAAAAACTCACGCCAAAAACAAATCATCCGTAGTCAAAACTTGATCAACCAAGCCCACGCTATGCTCATTAGGCGTGATACCAAACGTAGTCACGAGCGTAAGAAAAAGGTGTTTTCGTGTTTTCGTTTCGGCTTCAAAAACCCATTTTTTGCTTTGTAGAATTTGAGCATATTCTTTTGAAACGGCGAAAGATTGATTATAAAATTTCATTTCAAAAAGATTGATAGTTTGGTCATTTCTGTCTAAAACGAGGTCTATTTGTGTCCCTTTTTCAGTAGCATTTCCTTTTTTTAAGAAAGAAGAAGCTGTGGCATAAACGCCGCCAATGCTCATTGCTTTTTTAATTTGAGCAATATGTTTCAAGCAAATATTCTCAAAAGCGTAGCCACACCAAATTTTATAGGCTTGTGTTTGACTCAATTCATGCCACGTCCCACTTTCTGTAAACTCTTGATTTTCAATGAATTGTAAATAAAAAAGCGAGTATTCATCGGTCAAACGATAGAGTCTATCTTTGGTTTTTTTGCCAAACGGAGCATACGAATCAATGAATCCTGATTGATGCAATTCTTCTAAAACATTGGTCAAAGTGCCACCATTCGATACTTTTGCGGTTTTGATAAGTGTGTTTCTATCAATGCCTTGATGCGTTTTGGCTAAGGCACGAATCACGGCAATGTGGTTGAAAGAATCGTCAAACAAAGAGGTAAATAGATTTGAAAATTCATCCCTAAGAATACCTGTTTCTGTAAAGCAAATGTCATCAATGTTTTGGGTCGCACTTTTCCCGCCATCAATTTCTTTCAGATAATGAGGAATGCCGCCCATTGCCATAAACAATTGCAAAACATGGTAGCGATTGAGATTAATATTTCTACTTTTTAAATAAATTTCTGTTTCAGCCAACGTAAAAGGTTTGAGAAAAAGACGGCGAGTAATGCGATTGTGCAAACCACCTCTATCATTCACAATTTTTTGAATCATCCAAGAAGCCGACGAACCACAAATAACGACTACAATATTTTGATTGACCGCCCAACTGTTCCAAAAATAGCTTAACCCATGAATGAAATCAGTTTTAGACGATGAAAGCCACGGCAATTCATCTAAAAAAACAACGTATTTTTTGTCTTGTGGAATTTTTCTAAGATAGGTTGTCAATGTAAAAAAGGCTTCTAACCAATCCTTTGGCGCAGGAATATTAACTGTGTAATCTATTTTTTCTTGAAGAGAAAGCGCAAAATTTTGGAGCTGTTTTTCAGTCGTTGCATCCTTTACGCCCGTTAACTCAAAAACAATATGTTCTTGATAAATAGTTTTTATCAAAAAAGTTTTACCAATACGCCTTCTACCAATCACCGAAACCATTTCCGCTTCATTGGATTGCAATGCTTTTTGCAAAACTTCTTGCTCTTTTTTTCGCCCTACGAATTGAGTTGCCATATCTAAAATTTACTTTTATTCAGCTAAATGTATCTACAAAGATATAGGTTTAGCTGGATAAAATCAAAACTATCAGCTAAATGTGTGTTTAGAAGACTACATTTAGCTGGATAAAATTAGAATTATCAGCTAAATGTGGTGTTTGAATACTACATTTAGCTCAATAAAATTAAAATTATCAGCTAAATGTAGCATTTCGAGCATACATTTAGCTGAAAATGAGATAAGATTATTGGTTTGTGGATTTGATTTGTGGGAAGGAGGCCCCTCAGTATTTTGCGCTTTTAGTCATAAAAATGATCATAATCAATGGTAGTCGAAAAACTTTAATGAAGGGCTAAAATCAATCTACGACCACCAGTTTTTCAGTACCGAATTTACCATCATCGGTTTTGATTCTAATGACATAAAAACCCGCCGCCATGTTTAGCCGTTCAATGACAAACGTATTGCCCCAAAAAGATTGGTTTTGAACCAAGTGACCTTGCGTGTCAATAAGTTCAAAAATGCCTTTTGTACTGAGGGGGCATTGAGTAATTGAACAACTGCTTGACTGAGCATAGGGTTATTAGAAACCTTACATTTGATTAAGTCTCCGACGACTTCACGAGTACTGACAACGTTGCAATTCCCAAATTTAGCGAACCAACCCACGTTTCTCAATCCTGTTTCGCCCAAATCTTTTTCGCCAGCGACTAAAACACAACTATCCTTCGTGCTTTCCACCACCCAACGTACTCGCTCAACCTGTTTTTGATTAACCATAGGTATTTGTTTTGACCATACTAATTTCCCTTGATTGCTAATTTTTGATTGTACGAAACTCCACGTATTATTTTGCCGAACTGTAAACATATTCATGGCATTATCACTTCTCAATACCGTTGTCCAAATTGGCCCAGCTGCTCCAGAAAAATTAGGAATTATACCATTACTTCCCAATATTTCAAATTGCCAACTTCTATCACCGTTATCATCCAATGTACTTATCACCGAGCTACCTTCTCCAGTTCTAAGAAATCTACCATCTGAGAATTTACCGCCATAATTACCGCCAATAGCCATGATGGGTTTTGAAAATTGCGGATTTCCATTGGCATCTACTTTAAAATCTATAACGAGCCCGCTCGATTGATTTCCATTAACAGAAGTTGTCGAATCGGTTGTCATCAGAAAACCGCCATCTTGGGTCTCCAATATATCTTTACCACTGCCTCCTCCGATTCGTTTTTTATAAATTTTATCCCAAATAACTTCTCCTGTCTGGGTCAGTTTTGTTAATCTATCATGTCGGAAATAAGGCGTTTTATTTGGAAATGAACTACTGAGTCTTCGGAGCATAAAATTGCCATCTTTTGTTGGAACGATATTTTGATACCAATTAATACTATCAGGGGTACCATAAGTTTTTGAGCGAATAAAATTACCATCGCTGTCTAAAAACATTAAAAAAGCTTGAGTCCCAGGCAGTCCACCTGTTTCTCCCGCAATTATAAAGCCCGCATCGCCATCGCCAAAAATACAACGGCGGGCATTACTGCCGTTGGTCATTTCGGGGTAGGTTCGTTGCCAAATCACATTACCAGAGGCATTAACTCTAATAATTTGTGGTAAAAAAATAGAATTAGCGAGAGAACTCGTATAACCCGATAAGATAAAACCGCCATCGGCTAAAGGCAAGGCATGTACCAAACCATTAAAATTAGTGGCGGGTTGATTGTCACCGTAAGTACGTGACCATTGAATTTGCCCAATAAGAAAAATTGGCAAAAGAAAGATGAATACACTGAGTAGCGTGATTTTGGAAAAGATTTTAGTGCGCATGATAATGATTTTATTTTTTAAGAAATTAAATCTACATATACATAACACATTTAAAATTGCGAAGGTTGGGTCATACATCGTCTATTTTTATTAAAATACTGAGGGGTATCATCGCCCAAAACGAGATACCCCCTCAGTATTTTTATAAGAAAGACTACTTCCCAATAGCCCGAATCACAAACCCATAGCCATACTTCTTTGCTTTCAACCGATACGCCTCATGCGTCTCCGCACCCCATGAAGTATCACCCCCAACACCTCTTTGACCCAAATCAACATGAAGCGTCACGAAAGGGCGTTTGATGATGTCGGTTGTGTGACGATTTTTCTTGGTATTCCCTTCATCAAAATCTTCGGTCAGTTGAGACATCGCACTGAAACACAAAGGCTGCAAACCTTCAACCGAAATGCCGACCCCCTCAGTATTGGTGAGTTTTATCCAACGCATATCGGTTCGGTAGCCGCTTTCTTGTGGGCGAATATAGTTTTTCGTCCAACCATTGTCCGTGTGGTCGTTGTGTATGCCTATTAGCGAAGCGGTGTTTCTATCCGCATAATTTTCAAAAGGCCCACGCCCATACCATTGCACTTGGTTGTAAGCATCGGGCAACGCAAAACGCATACCCATACGAGGTAATTCAGGTGCTTCACTGTCGGCGGGCAATTCCAAAGTGGTATTTATTTGGATTGAGCCGTCGTTTTTTATCAAATAATTTGTGGTATAATCTGCCCGAACATCAGGAATGCGATGCACAATTGTAATAGGTACCCCCTCAGTATTTTTGTCGCCAACGGTCACTTTTTTCACCGTGCGGCGAGTGTGTGCGGATGTCCAAACACGAGCGTAATTGATGTAATCGTTTCCATAATCATTGTCCGTTGGCGCACGCCAAAAATAGGGTTCAGGGAAAAATCCACCGACGATATTATTGTTTTTATAGGATAATTGACTGATATTACCATTTCTCAAATTAATCTCACCACTCACATCACCCGACGTGAATTTGATGCGATCATCGTTTTTATCAATGGTTAAAGTGCCGTTTACAGTTTGTTTTCCTTCAAAAAAACTATTATTGCCTACAAATTGCTCACGTGCAAGCTCATGCCCTGCGGGAATCGAAGGGGTAGCCGTGCGTTGATGCGCATACACATTGAACGTGATTTCAGAACCTGCGGCGAGTTTCAGCATCGGCACATTTAGTTGTACATTTTTTGTTTCTCCTGCATTTGCCTCAACCGTAAACGTGCCTTCTTTCATTTTTTCACCGTTGTTCAAAAGTTCCCAACGGAAATCAAATTCATTCAAATTGGTAAATGAAAACTCATTTTTAACTTTAATTTTTCCTGCCTGCCAATTATCATTTTCAAACAAGATGTTTTGATAAACTTTCTTCACTTCATAAATGCCAGGATGCGGATTGCGGTCAGCATCCACCAAACCGTTGCAGACGAAATTGTAATCGGTGTATCTATCGTGGCTGCCAAAATCACCGCCGTAGCCAAAATAGCTGCGTCCGTCGAGTGTTTTTGTACGAATGCCTTGATCCACCCAATCCCAAATACAGCCGCCTTGCATGTTGTCGGAAGCACGAATGATGTCCCAATATTCTTTGAAATTACCGTTGGAATTACCCATAGCGTGTGAGTATTCGCACATAATGTACGGACGGGTTTTGGTTTTGTCGTCGGCATATTTTTTCATGTTGGAGATGGTCGGATACATCGGGCAGACAATATCTGTATTCGGAAACTCACCCGATTGCTCACTCATCACGGGGCGTGAATTATCTCTTTTTTTTAGCCAATCATACGTTTCATAAAAAACGGGGCCATTTCCACACTCATTGCCAAGCGACCACGCAACCACGCAAGCCACGTTTTTATCACGTTCAAGCATCCGTTGTGTACGGTCATGGTGGGCAGGTTTCCATTGCGGGTCGTAGGCAGTGTGGCGGGATTTGTCGGCAGGCATGGATTGCATTTCAGCACCCAAACCGTGCGCTTCCACATTCACTTCATCCACCACATACATACCATATTCATCACACAAAGCCAACCACATTGGGTCGTTTGGATAATGCGACGAGCGACACGTATTTATGTTAAATTGCTTCATCGTGATGATGTCTTTTATCATCAAATCACGGGTCATCACTTTGCCTCGGTCGGGGTCATGTTCGTGGCGATTCACACCTTTCACCAAAACTCTTTTGCCGTTGATTAAGAAGTTTTTTCCTTTGATTTCACTTCTTTTGAAGCCAATTTTAGTGCCTGTGGCTTCAATTACCTGTCCTTTTTCATTTTTTATGGAAATAATAGCTGTATAAAGGTTAGGTGATTCTGCACTCCATTGGGCTGCATTTGTCACTTTTCCTTCCACATTTATCTTACTACTTAAAGGTTTTGTTTGAGTAAAAACCTTATTTTTATTTTTATCAAAAACTGAAATTTCTACGGAATATGGAGATGCGACATCCCGCTCATTGCGGGACTGAGGGGGTATCGTTCCTTTTACGTCAACAGTTGCGGCGACCGTACCGTCTTTAAACATATCATCCAAACCCGCTTTTACCCAAAAATCAGACACGTT
>JAYTMW010000456.1:0-4740 GCA_043728105.1 Saprospiraceae bacterium
CCACTGTGTTTCAAGACCATAAAAGGTATGAGCATTTGGCGAGCAATTTCGTCGCCTTTCAGCAATTCGGGGTACAATATGCGACCGCAATACGCCATGACAATAGGCATCATACCCACCGTTAAATACATAAAACCTGATAAATAAGCCCCCCAAACGGCTGTTTTCTCTGATTTTGCGGACATAACACGCATAAAAACGTCTTGTTGCGGTACTGAACCCAAGCCCACGGTTATCCAAGCGGCTATGTAGGCGACTATATCTTTGAAGTTTGTATGGGGCAAAAATCGGAAAGTTTCGGGTTCGGTTCGGGCTTGGCTCATGAGTTTTTGCCAACCGCCTACGTCATTCACTGCCCCAATCATTACGATAAACATACCCACGACAATCATTATTGTTTGGATAAAATCCGTGATTGACACCGCCCACATGCCACCTATATATGTGTAAAGCGTGATGATAAAAGCGCAAATTAAAACGCCCACAAAAATGGGTAAACCCGTAAGAACATTCAAAATAGTAGCCAAGGCAATCAACTGTGCCGCTATCCAACCCCAATAAGACGGTATCATCATCAGAGCCGAAAATGACTCGGCAGTATGATTGAATCGTTTTCGGAAAAAATCACTGAATGTCAACAGATTGAGTCGGTAAAGCCGCCTTGCCATAAAAATACCGACAAAAAACAAGCATAAAGCCGCCCCAAACGGGTCTTCAATGATGCCCATTACGCCTTCGTCGAGAAAAGCCGTGGACGCTCCCATGACCGTTTCAGAGCCAAACCAAGTTGCAAAAAGACCCGAAGCGACCACAATCATAGGCATACGCCGACCCGCAATGACAAAATCGGTGGTATTTTTTACAAATTTTGAAGACCACCAACCTACCAAAACGGTTACAATCATATATAAGAGTATGAAAGTTAAAAGGATATTGTTGTTTTCCAATGCTTGTTTTAATGTTGATAATTGAGTAATTGGTTTAAAATGAGTTGTGTTTTCTAAATAACGTCTTTAAAATACGCCCTAATACTGAGGGGGTAAGTGTCAAGACAAAATTATTTGATACTAAACACATAGGCGTATAAGACACATAGAATTGCATAAAGTGTTGATTATTAATGACTTATACATAATACTATGTGTCTTATGTGTCTGTGTGTTTAATTTTGTCCTTGCACTTATCTCTACTTTGGCACTCTAAAAGGAAAAAAAAGACTAAATGGATTGATTGTATTTTCAGAAAGAAAAATTTTCAATTTTTCTTTCTGAAAATACAATCAATCCGAAAAAATCCCCTCAGGCACGCCTTTTGCCGAAGGCAAAACAGTGGGTAAATATTTCAATTTGCAGAGTGCCAAAGTAGAATTATGTCTTTTTATTTTTAAGTGGGGCAAAAATAAAAAAAACCGTTAGATTATGAAAATCTAACGGCTTACCCAAACAAATTAAACACAAAAACTACTTTTTATCTTTTTCCTTTTATTAGTCTTTTTTGATACATGTGTTTTAGTAACATTGTAGATTAAAAAAAGTTGCTTGAAAATATACTGTAAAATAGCTTTCAAAAACCATTCAAAGTTAAAACATTGATTATCAATAAGTTATGAGAAAATATTTTATAAGAATACTGCAAAAAAATAAACGATACCTTTTGAATAATTAAAATTCTTTCCGTTTTCATAAAAATACTGAGGGGGTGCTACGATTTATAATAGATTTTTCTATTTTCGTAAAAAATAACATACATCATGGAAAAAAATACAGTCGGTGGTCTTCGCCAAGCATTGGTTTCAGAAAGCGATTTCCACAAAATTCAAGATTATTTCTTGACACTTACCGAAACCAATATTCAAGCCATAGACGGGCAGTTGGGTAAAAACAAAACCCTTAAAGAGGTCATTCAATTTGTTTTGGGTGAAGTGGTGGGTGTATCAAGACCCACGCTCGTCAACCTCATGATGGTTGAAGTACGAAAACGCAATTTTTGGCACGGTTCGGGTTTTGTGAGTGGCAATATTTTTACTTTTTTCTATTTCACCGATTTAGATAAAGGTTTGATTACTTTTTCAAATGCAAACGGTGAAAATTTATTAATTCGCCTTTCAGCGAAAACGGTTGCAAAAAAACCTGATATGCCGAATATGAATTGAGTTTTTTCATAAAAAAGCCTTGTTTGAGCGCATCAAACAAGGCTTTTTTATGAAAAATACTGAGGGGCCTTCTCATTCGGAGATTTAACTCCCTTTCTTATCCTCAATCCGATTCGCCATTTTTTGAATCGCCTCAATGATATTATCAAGCGCAGGCGGATAATCCACGTAGCGAATTTTGTAATTATCCAAACCCCAGATCGGTATCGTTATTACTTTTTTCTTATCGCCATAAGCCACCATTAAGCGCAACGGGATGGGCGTGGGTTTCAATAATTTGCGTTTTTCGCAAGCGGGACTGTTGCAATCGTAGAAGCGTTGCATGTCGAAAAATTTGTTGTTCATGACATATTCTGCAAAGTCCTCCAACTGTTGACGAGGAATATTTTTCTTAACCAAACGAAGCGGTTGACTCACCGTTTGAAACTCTTGAATCAATCGCCCATCGGTAGTGATGCGGATAAAATCTTTGACAACAGGATCCATACCACCATAATAACCACCGCCAACGACTTCCACACTGATATAAACAGGGTCTTTCTTCTTCGTTGATTCTTCTTTTTTATCATCGCTACCCCTTAAAATAGCCCACCACGGTTTCTTTTTCTTCTGTTTTTCTGTTTGTTGCGCTTCCACAATCACTTCGGGCAACTCATCCACGGGGCGCACAAAGGGGGCATCTTTACTCTCAACGGATACGAAATGATATTGATATGTACCCGTGGAATTGGGTTGTTGAAATTCTAAAACGAGGGTTTTATTACTGATGGCGGCGATTTCAAATTTCTTAATATTTCTAAAAGAATAAAAAAGCGTCGAGGTATTCAAACTCCAATTGCCTTTTGAAAATTTGCCGTGCAAAAATTGTTCAAAACCAAAATCGTATTTAAAAAAAACAAAATATTGATAGCCTTTATCTGCTTGATGAATTGTGGTGTTCGACTCCAAATGCAGGGTGTAGGCATAACGCCATTTCGTGCCAATCAATTGGCGTTCTTCGACTTTTGGATAGCCAAATTTTTGACCAAAAGAGGCAACGGATAACAACAAAAAAGATAAGGTAATAAGGGTTGTATTTTTCATTCGCAGGTATTTATGATTAAAAAGCGTCGTTTGTAAAGTATTGTTTTTCAACGACTTATAAAGGTGTATTTTTATTTATCCAACTTAATCTATCGCAAATTTCACTCCAAACTTTGTTATTTTTTGTTATTTGTCAAAAAAAACAAAGGTAAAGTTGTTAACGATTATTTATACTTTTAATTTTCACAGAATATTTTTTATTTTGGTAACTAAATTAATAATTCATCTTTATTCTATTAAAAATAAATTTAAACTGTTAATTTGAAATTAAATTTTGTTTTTATACTTTTTTCGTAAAAAACAATTCTAAAACATCTTATAAATCAGGTTAAATCAGCTTTAAAAAAATGAAAAAAATCTACACCATTGTTGCCTTTTGTCTTCTAACTATTTTGCTTTTTGCCCAAAAAAAGCCTTTGACTTATTACTTGCCTGACGCTGAAAGTTATGATAAAAACATACCCACGCCCGAGCAATTCTTCGGTTTTCAAATCGGCGAACAGCATTTGAGCCATGACCTAATTGTGGCATACATCAAGGAATTAGATAGGCTTTCGGATAGAATTACGTTGCAAGTTTTGGGTCGCAGCCACGAGTATCGCCCCATTATTGTGATGACGATTACGTCCGTTGAAAATCATAAAAACATCGAGCAAATTCGTACCGACCATTTGAAATTGAGTGACCCCTCAGTATCGGCGAGCATTTCGACGGATAAAATGCCACTTGTGCTGTATCAAGGTCATTCCATTCACGGCAACGAGCCGAGTGGGGCGAATGCGGGAATTTTAGCAGCGTATCATTGGGCGGCGGCGCAAGGCAAAGAGGTGGACGAAACGCTTCAAAATGTCGTGATTTTATTCGACCCTGCCTTCAATCCCGATGGTTTGCAACGGTTTAGTCAATGGGTAAACATGCACAAAGGGAAGAATTTGGTGAGCGACCCGTCCTCTCGTGAGTTCAGCGAGGTTTGGCCCTACGGACGCACCAATCATTATTGGTTCGACCTCAATCGTGATTGGTTGGTGTCGCAACAACCCGAATCGCAAGCCCGTGTAAAGCTCTATCACCAATGGAAACCCAACGTTTTGACCGATCATCACGAAATGGGAAGCAATGCGACTTTCTTCTTCATGCCGGGCGAGCCTACTCGTGTGAACCCATACACGCCTAAGAAAAACCAAGAATTGACGGGAAAAATTGCTCAATTTCATGCAAAAGCCTTGAATAAAATTGGCTCGATGTACTACACTCGTGAAGGCTACGACGATTTTTATTACGGCAAAGGTTCGACCTATCCAGACGTAAATGGTGCGGTAGGTATTTTGTTTGAACAAGCGAGCTCTCGGGGTCATGCGCAACGCACAACCAATGGCGTTTTAACTTTTCCGTTCACCATTCGCAATCAATTGACGGCGAGTTTTTCAACCATTGAAGCCGTTAAAAATCTTAGGGTTGAACTCTTAAATTATCAAAGAGAATTTTATAAAAATGCGATGGATGAA
>JAYTMW010000457.1:0-3994 GCA_043728105.1 Saprospiraceae bacterium
TGGCAATTTGATAACAGATGTGAATAAAGGGATAACCAATATCATCTACAATCATTTAAATTTGCCAATGGAGATTACGAAATGGGGCAATAAAATACAGTTTATTTATGATGCTTCGGGTGTAAAATTACAAAAAAGAGTGATTTATGGAACAACACTATTGGCAATTTATGATTATGTCAACGGTATCGAATACAAGAACAACACGCTCGAAAGAATTGCCAATACTGAGGGGGCGGTCACAAAAAACGCAAGTGGTGTTTTTGAATATGAATACGTTTTAAGAGACCACTTAGGTAATACAAGAGCCACTTTCTCTGATGTGAACAATGATGGTGTAGTAACAAGTACCGACATCAAACAAATCAACCATTATTATCCATTTGGTTTGAATATGGAAGGCAATTGGACACCAAAAGGTGCGAATGGCGAAGGCAACAAATATCAATACAACGGTAAAGAACTCAATGATGATTTTGGGCTTAATTGGAATGACTATGGCGCACGGTTTTATGATGCGGCGGTGGGAAGATGGAATGCGGTGGATCCACTAAGCGAGAAAATGCGCCGTCATTCACCTTATAATTATGCGTTTGATAATCCGATTCGGTTTGTTGACCCTGATGGGAACGCACCAGCTTCCTCTAATGATCCACCAGATGACGAGTATAAAAATCAAGCGACTCAATCATTTATTGATGGAATGGCAAGTCTTGCAAAAACATTTTATGCTGGTGCAGAAATTGAAGAAAAAATAGGTTTGTCAGGATCTTTTTCCGTTATGAGGACTGAAGTAAAAGCGGAAGTTACTTTGGTTAAAGGAAGCGTGGGTATTGATACTGAAACTTTAGGTATTAAAGCAGATGCTAAATTACTGAGTTTAGAAGTTTCAGCTAAAGTTAGAGATACAAAATATGGCGTTGATGCCACCGCAGTTACGGTTACAGCAACAGCTAATGCAGATGGAGTAAAATATAAAATTAAACCTGGAGAGGGTAAGATTGGCAATCTTTCTGGAGACGTGAAAGCTTCTGCAAAATCTACCGCAGCAAAATTAGAAATAGGTGGAAGTATTGCTGTTTTTAAAGCAAAGGCAGGTATTAATTTATCCGAAGGGAAAAAAGCATTAACAAAAATTACCGAAGCCGCTAAAACATATATACAAGGTAAATTCGATGAAATGTCTAAATTAGTTCCTAAATTTTAAATTCTGATTAATATGAGTTATTTTAAAAACTTTTCTACAAAACCAGAAAACTTATTTGGTTTTCTTTTTTGGAATTTTTTATTCGGCTATCTTCCATTTGGATTATTAGTTGCTATTTTATCTTTACTGGGAAACGTTGCATTTATGCTGAATGATAAACCTGTATTTGGCTTAATTGGTTTCATCATGTACATTATCCTAATTCCTTTTATTGCTTTGATACTCTCATCGGTATGTTGGGTTTATCTATCTATAGGAAATTTTATTTTAAAGCAGTTTGGCAAGTGACCACTTGGTAAGAGTATGATTTTAAATAAACCGCTGGCAAACGGTGTGCCCCGCTGGTGCACCGTGTGAACGCTCGTAAAATGTGCTCGTGCGGTTTTCCAAAACCGTCACGCACTATTTTGCTCGACTCCGTCGAGTTTGGGAAAGTAAAGTCGAAGCAACAACACCCTCTTAGTATTTAGCTGTAAAAGGCAAAATACTAAGGGGGTGCTTTTCGTTAAACAAGCATTGTGGCAGCCCCTCGACGGAGTCGAGCAACATAGTAGGTAACGGTTTCGGAAAACCTCACCAGCACGTTTGCTTGGGTTTTGGAAGTGGGTTGGCGAGCGGGGCAAGAACTGAAATTATTTACAATTATGTCAACGGCATTGAATACAAGGACAATTCACTTGAACGCATCGCCAATACTGAGGGGGCCGTTACAAGAAATGGCATCACAAATGTGTATGAGTATGAGTATGCTTTGCGAGACCATTTAGGTAATACAAGAGCCACGTTCTCTGATGCCAACAATGATGGCATAGTAACAAGTGCCGACATCAAACAAATCAACCATTACTATCCCTTTGGCTTGAACATGGAAGGCAATTGGACACCAAGGGGTGGTAACGGCGAAGGCAACAAATATCAATACAACGATAAAGAACTCAATGAAGATTTTGGGCTGAATTGGAATGACTATGGCGCACGGTTTTATGATGCGGCGATTGGGCGTTGGAATGGTGTTGACCCACTAAGCGAGAAAATGCGCCGTCATTCACCTTATAATTATGCTTTTGATAATCCGATTCGGTTTGTTGACCCTGATGGAAACGCGCCGGCTTCTCCTAATGACCCTCCAGACGATGAATATAAAAAAGAAGCTACTCAATCATTTATTGATGCAGGATATGCACTTGCTCAAACTTTTATACTAAGTGCGGATGTTGAAGAAAAAGTAGGAATTCAAGCAGAGGCTACAGTAATGAAAACAACTGTAAAAGCAGAATTAACAGCTTTAAAAGTATCTGCAGGTTTGAGTACCGATTTAAATGAGGTGGTAAAAGGAGAGGTAAAAATAGGTTCAGTTGAGTTATCTGTAAAAAACAATAATGCTAAACAAGGAATTGAAGGTCAATTTGCAAGTGCTAAAATTTCATCAAATAGTGATGGTAAATTCAAAGTTGACACAAAAGGAGCGGAGTTAAATAAGTTAAGTAATAAAAGTACGGATGCCAAAACATCAATTAAAGATAATAAGTTAGAAATTAAAGCAGGTCTTGGTCTTGTAAATTTAAAAGTTGGTTTAAATCTTACGAAAGGCAAAGAAGCTCTCACAAAATTTGCAGAGGGTGCTTCAAAATATGTTCAAGGTAAAATAAATGAAATTACTAAATATATTCCTAAATTTTAAATTTTATAATATGAACTATTTTAAAAAATTTGAAGAAAAACCAAATAACTTCTTTCAATACATTTATTGGAACTTATTTTTTGGTTATCTCCCTTTTGGAGTGTTAATATCAATACTTTCACTATTTGGTAAAATAGCGTTTACATTAAATAACGAACCTGTTTACGGAATAGTTGGATTTTTAATGTATGCTATATGTATTCCAATTCTAACATTAATCTTTACATTAGTTATTTGGATATATATGTCAATCGGAAATTTTATTTTAAGATTAGTAAGTTCACGCTCGTAAATGTGGTGCCCCGCTGGCAAACGGTGTGTGCTCGGGCGGTTTTCCAAAACCGTCACGCACTATTTTGCTCGACTCCGTCGAGTTTAGGAAAGTAAAATTGAAGCAACAACACCCTCTCAATATTTAGCTGTAAAAGGCGAAATACTGAGGGGGTGTTTTTCGTTAAACAAGCATATCTAATTGATGATGTAATTGACCCGTTGGCGAACCAAGTGTTCGTTCGTAAAAAGATAAAAAAGGTAAAAATATGGAGTACAGCGACATCCCGAATGCCTTCGGGACTGAGGAGTACCCAAATCAAAAAATCAAACCCATGCTCATCCGAAAATACAATCCAAATTGGATAAAAGACTTCAACGACATAAAAAAAGCAATAACAGAAGCACTCATAAATCTACATGTCCCAATAGAACATGTAGGCAGCACTTCCGTTCCCAACTCAGCCGCAAAACCAATCATTGATATTGATATTATTTTTGATACACCAAAAGAATTTGAAGCTATAAAAAAAGGATTAGAGAAAATTGGCTACTATCACAATGGTAATCAAGGCATTCCTAATCGAGAAGTTTTTAAGCGAGGTAAAACGGAGACTAAACACGAAATATTAGATGCCATTACGCATCATCTATATGTATGCAAAAGCGATAGCGAAGCATTAGAAAGACATATTTTATTTAGAGATTATCTTATCACCCATGAAGAGGCACGGATTGAATACCAAAATATAAAATATGCTATTGCCGAAGAAGCCAATCAAGATAAAAAGAAATATGCTGAATTGAAAGAGGAGAAGGCACGAGAGTTTATAGAT
>JAYTMW010000458.1:0-2115 GCA_043728105.1 Saprospiraceae bacterium
TAATTGATGGTCAAAGTATTGGTTTGTTGACCCGTAAAAATGGTGTCCGAAATGAAAATTGCCGACCATACAGTTGCGGCAGGTGTTTTTTGTTCCCACCTATAATTTACTCCGACCGTGTTTGTGGCAATCGTAAACGTAGCGGTTGCATTTGTATTAACGGTCGTATTCAATGCTTGCGTTTGTACCGTTGGCACGCTCGCAGTGCAGGTTTGAACCGTTAATTTCACCACTGTTGATGTTATAGGTAAGGTGCAACCGTTGAACATATTGCAATAAAATTTGTATCCATCAAACGAGGTTTTGGCGTATTTCAAGGTCAAAGTATTGGTATTTTGACCCGAAAAAGTTGTATCATTTGTGGATACATATGTTCTTGTAATCGAATCCGTAGGCAAATAATAAAACCACTCATAATTGCTGACATTCGTTGCAACAACAGAAAAAGCCGCCGACTGACCAACCAATCTCGTAAAGCTTTGAGGCTGCGATGAGATGGTAGGAGAAGCAAGTGTGCAATTTTGAACGGATAAAACACTCACCGTGGAAACCACGCCTGCCGAACAGCCATTGTAAACTATTACCCTAAATTGATAGCCGTTTTGTGCCAAAATAGGCGACTTAATTATCATAAAAGTGCCACCCCCCATTGCCGCGCCAAAGCCTGCGAAAGTATAAGTCGAGCTATCCGCAAGGGTAATATTTTTCCACAATGCACCACCATTTTCACTCACTTGCCATTGAAAAGACGTGATATTTAAGCCAAAAATGCCAATATCTTGTTTTGTTCCACCAATGTAAGCGGTGGTAGTACCATTTGGTTGCGCCTGAATAACGGGCGCAACCGCCGTGCAAGGCGTACAAAAAGTTTGCGTAATGCGGCTTGCATTTGTAAAACTGATGCCGACTTTAACCGATACCAAACGCTGGGTCATGGCAGAATCAGCGAGGTATTGGAAGCCAATTCTTAAAGAATCGCTGCCGTCAAAATAATCAATATTTGTTGGGTAGCCAAGAGTATTTTGGGCGGTATTGGTTGCTTGATCTACTTGAACCCACGTTGTAGTACCTGCTGCTTTCAACTGATTTATAATCGTTTTCACACGGCTTGTTGAACCAATATAGCCTACTATAGTCTTCAATGAATCGCCATTGGATGCGTTTTTCACTTGTTCGATGAGGCGACCTGCGTTGTCGTAAGCAATTTTAACATTCTCACAAGTCAAGCAAGATACCCATTTACTGCTGGCTGTCAACCATTGTTCAGCAACAATATTGGTGAGTCCCCCCAAGATACCATAAGAGTAAGTATTGCGGACATCGTTGACAAAAACTGTCCCGATTTTGTTAGAATAAGTGATGCTTAAAACACGATTTGAGGCATCAAAAGTGGCTCTTCTGCCTACCTGCGTGTTGGTTGTCCCTTGAAGCGTTGCCGTTATAATCAAATCTGGTTCAGTTCGGGTTGAACCCGTGTTGTAGGTGTAACTGGTGGTCGTTTGACTCGATACTGTGGCTGGATTAGTCGTCGTATTGTAAACAGTTGATTTACCTAAGCCAAGACGATTGTTGGTGTAAGTGAAAGAATCCACTAAGTTCAATTTCAAAGGCTGATTTAAACCGCCATTGTATTTTGCCGAAGACATACGGACACAAGCATTGTCCAATTTGGAAGAATCGGCCTCGGTGATATACCAACCCGAAGTGCCAAATTCCTCTTGTAATTTTACCGCAACCTTTGGGTCACGTTCATCTGTGAACATGGTAACGGGCTTCAATTTGCCCGTTGCCCAAAATTTAGTATCGCCAATCACTTGGTCAGAAATTTGAGCATTCGAGACAGCTATTGAGCATAGAAATAAGAGTAAAAAAATGTTAAATTGCTTCATTTTGAAATAAGTTAGCTGATGATAAAATGAGTATTGAGACAATAGTATTGAGTATTTAGACTTTGGTATAACTCATTGATAATGAAGCCATTACAGCTTCATTTCTACTAATTAATTTTGTCTAAACACTTGATTTTTTAATTTTTATGAACGTCAGAGAGAGCTTGTGTGGATTTGTTTGGATTAATTGCTTTTTTTCATGTAATTATAAATTTAACCTAAGTTT
>JAYTMW010000459.1:0-4173 GCA_043728105.1 Saprospiraceae bacterium
TCTATTTGAAAAAATTAGTTCAACCCAAAAAAGAAAACTTCCAAGCACGCCTTTTGTGCGAAGCACAAAACAGTGAGTAAATACATCAAATGGGAACTATACCCTATTCTAATTATTTGTTATTAAGTATCAAGACAAAATTATTTGATACTAAACACATAGGCACTTATGACACATAGAGGTTGCATAAAGTGTTGATTATCAGTATTTTATATATAATACTATGTTTCATAAGTGCCTATGTGTTTAATTTTGTTCTTGCACTTAATGGAAAATAATTAGAATATGTTATTATTAACAATTATTCCAAAATTTGAAAACGGACGGGCAAGGTATATTGAACCGCTACTGGTTTACCTTTCTGCTTTCCAGGAGTCCATTTTGGCATTACAGAAACAACCCGTTTTGCCTCAGCATCCAACATAGGATGAACGCCTTTCGACACTACAACGTCGTCAACAATACCATCTTTTTCAACAACGAAACGGACGAAAACAGTGCCTTGAACACCATCATCTTTAGCTTTTGAGGGATATTTTATATTGTTTTGTAAAAATTTACGCATGGCTTTTTCCCCTCCATTATAGGCAGGCGCCGCTTCTGAAACTTTCAAAACATCATCACGCCCATTACGCTTTATGACTTGATCATCAGGAAAATTATCGGCTTTTGACAATGGTTTTGACATTGGCTTTGCTCCTTTTACGGGTGCTTTTGCGTTTGCAGGTAATTTTGGAGGCAATGGAATTTTATTCGCAGCTGTTTTTCCTTTATCTGATTTGGGTGGTTTTGTTTCCGCATTTTTTGCTTTTTCAATGGCCGCTAACTTATCAGATTTTGACGGCTTAGTCGCTTCTTTGCTTTTATTTTTCATCAGTGAATCTGCATTCACTAAAGAAATGTTATTGTCCGACGAATTATTTTCGACAGGCGGCGGTGGAAGCGGTGTTTCAATAGTATTTGATTCAACACTACTATTTGGTTTTTTATTTTTACAACCAACTACGATGGATAAAACCAATAACATCCATAGAGCGACTGAAATGATGTTTTTCATATTATGCTTATTTTTACTTAGTTATAAATTTGTTTCATAGACAACGCTAAAGTAATGATTTTTTATATTTTTTTTTGAAAAATACTGAGGGGCCGATTGGTGAATAGTGATTGGGGAATTGTGTAATCACTATTCACAAATTACCAATCACTATTCACCAATCACTATTCTGAATTAATTTGGTCGCAATTTCTTCTAATTCATCATCATATTTTAAGGCAGTACTGAGTCCAGCTTGCTTTAATTTAAAAATATTATCCTCATCAGCAACGTCCATATCAGGAGATGCTTCACCTAACTCTGGCGTGATGCGATAGTATGAAGAAGCGTGACCCATCGTTTTGTAGAGTTTGTTTAGTTGATAGTGAACGGTTTCAGAAACGCCCGTCATCATGATGTCAATTATGAGTGCAATCCAACGCAAGATACCCCATTTGACGGCATCCGAGTAAGAATATGCCTTCTTAATTTCGCCTGTTCCTATTGAAACGATGAACAAAGCATCGGGGCCAATCATATTATTTTTATCCGTGCTGAATACTTTTAAAGCTTCAATCATGGCACACATGGTAGGATTATTCGCAAAAAGCCCACCGTCTATTGTGTTCAACATGAGAGAATCTTTTGCCTCTGCTTGGGCAGGTGGAAAGTAAGAAGGAGCAGCAGAGGTAGAACGTGCCACTTGCCAAATTGGAAAATTAGCATTGTCTTTATCCAAAGCATCATGCTGTGTGAAAAAGACTGCACGGCGTTGTTGAATGTCATAACTCGTAATCAGACAAGGCTTCATCAGCTCATTTAACATGCGATTGCCGAAGTAACTTTTAAGCAATTCTTCCATCGTTGAGCGACCATATTTTGAACCACCAATGCCCGATAAAAAGCCTGGTAATTTGCCCGAAAAGGTTCTTTTGAAAATGGTTTTTCCATTTTTTTCGTATAAATCAACAGCTTGTTTGGCTGTAAATTTAGGATAATTAGGGTCATCATCGCTTGGGCAAAGCAGGATACAAGTTAAAATACCGCCCGTGCTTGTGCCTGAAATCATGTCAAAATATTGACCCAAACGAATTGGTTTTTCGGGTTGTACGCCTTTAAGTTGTACGTATTTTTTATTCAATTTTTCTTCTAAAGCAACCAAGATTTGCCCTGTCAAAATGCCTCGTATGCCACCGCCATCTAAGGATAAAATACGTTTTAATTTCTTTTCGTTCATTGTTTGTTTTTCTAAAATTTGGATATTAATAGTGTGTGGATTACTAATGAAGCAAATTTACATTTTGATTCTTTTGTAAGTTAACTTTAAGGGAAATTATGATTAAAAATTGTTAAAATCAATCGTTTTCCTTTGTTTTTTAATCAAAAAGGTCGTAAATTAAGTAAAATACTGAGGGGGGTGCTTTACAAATTTTGCTTCAATTAAAAATATTAAACACCAACAAACTACCCAAATAAGCCAAAGCACCCATAAATAAAAACTGAATTAAAGGCCATTTCCAAGAGCGGGTTTCTCGTTTTACGATAGCAATTGTACTCATGCACTGCAACGCAAAAACATAAAAAATAAGCAACGACAAAGCCGTAGCCATCCCATAAGTCGGTTTGCCATCAGGTCTCTTTTCTGCCTTCATGCGCTCACGTATGCTTACATCATCTTCACCTGCGCTACCGATGCTATAAATGGTTGCCATGGTACCTACAAAAACTTCACGTGCCGCAAAAGAAGATAACAAGGCAATACCAATTTTCCAATCAAAACCCAATGGGCGAATGGCGGGCTCAATGGCTTTTCCGAAGTAGCCAGCGAAAGAAACTTCAAGGCGTTTTGAAGCCACTAAATCCGCTTTTTCAGTTTCATTCAGATTGCGTTCAGTGGCATACGTTATGGCTTCTTTTTCAGCCACTTCCATTTTGCCAGAAGGGCCAAAACTTGCTAAAAACCAAAGGATAACGGACACAACTATAATGGTTTTACCTGCTTCTGTAACAAATGCTTTTACTTTTTCAAATACGGTCATGCCCACATTTTTCCAATGTGGCAGACGATATTCGGGTAGCTCAATGGCCAAAAAAGTGCTTTCATTTGTCTTAATTATTTTTTTAAAAACATAAGCTGCAACTAAGGCTGATACGATGCTTAAAAGATATAAACCCGTGAAAACCAAGCCTTGTTTGTTGAAAATAAACCATCTTTCATCAGGCACAACAAAGCCCACCAACAACGCATATACAGGAATCCGAGCCGAGCAACTAATCAAAGGCGTGACCATAATCGTAATCAAACGTTCTTTCCAATTCGATATAGTTCGGGTGGACATGATGGCAGGAATCGCACACGCCCCACCTGAAACCAACGCCACAATGCTGCGTCCATTTAGCCCTACTTTTTGCATCACTCTATCAAAAAGATACACTGTGCGAGCCATATATCCGACTTCTTCTAACAAAGAAACAAGGAAAAATAAAATAGCAATTTGAGGAATAAA
Source organism: Saprospiraceae bacterium (assembly GCA_043728105.1). Classification (GTDB taxonomy): domain Bacteria; phylum Bacteroidota; class Bacteroidia; order Chitinophagales; family Saprospiraceae; genus JAAFJT01. Next base: position 3,544 of record JAYTMW010000459.1, read on the forward strand.
AACCAACACACCACTCAATCCTGCAATCACGCCATCAGTCAAAAGGGCTGAAAGCCAATGCTGGGGCAAGAGACTTTTGAGCGAGGCATTTACGTTCAAAAAAACGGATTCAATCCAATCCATCGGGACGGTGGCAAAGGCGAAAATGGCTTGAAAAATGAAAAACATGATACCAAAAAAGATGAGTGGCCCCGCTATATTATTCGTTAAAACAGCATCAATTTTATCCGTCAAATTGTCTTTTTGGCTTTCAGATTTGATGAAAACATCCTTCAAAATGGGTTGTAGCCCTTGAAAACGGCTTAATGTTTCGGTAATTTGAAACCGCACATCTTCAAAATCAGATTCTTTTACGAGGCTTCCAATCGTGATTCTATCAGCCGCAATCATAGACGGTAATTTGTCATAATGATGCGCCCAAAGTATGGCTTGATAGGTATTTTCAATTTTTGGAACCCGCAATCGAATCTGTTCTGCAACCTTAATTTCGATAGAATTGGGTTGAAAAAACATTTTAGACTGAGGGGGTATCGCTCCGTTTTTGAAATACGCCATTTCTTTTTGCAGCTCTTCTATGCCCTCTCCCGTGCGTCCGTTGATGCCTATTGTGGGTGAATTAAATGATTTTGC
>JAYTMW010000460.1:0-1695 GCA_043728105.1 Saprospiraceae bacterium
AGAAGATAGATGGCATTAGTGGTAATTCTTCACCCACCGATTAAAATCGGTGGTTTCAAGATGATAGATGTTTTAATCGCACAGGTTGGATTTATCCGAACCCGTCGAATCCCGATTTTTCGGGATGAAATATCCAATTAAATAGTTCAACGGATAAATCCGTTTCGACGGGTTCGGATAAATCCGTAAGCTACATTTGTAAAAACAAAACCGCAGCGTGCATATCCTCCGACAAAACTCTATCTGCCTCATTAAAACCAACTTCTTCCCTAAATGTTTGATGCACCGTTTCCACCGCTTTTGAACTCCGCAAAGGTCGCCTAAATTCAAGAGCTTGTGCGGCTGTTAAAAGTTCAATGGCTAAAATGCGCTCAACATTATTTAACACCCGAAGGCATTTTGTGGCGGCATTTGCGCCCATACTCACGTGATCTTCTTGCCCATTTGAGGACACAATTGAGTCAACGGAGGCGGGTGTGCAAAGTTGTTTGTTTTCACTCACGATGCTTGCGGCGGTATATTGCGGAATCATCAAACCCGAATGTAAGCCAGGATTTTTGACCAAAAACAAGGGTAAATTGCGCTGCCCAGAGAGCAATTGATACGTCCGCCGTTCAGAAATACTGCCTATTTCAGCCATCGCCATACACATAAAATCGAAGGAAAGAGCCAACGGTTGACCATGAAAATTACCACCAGAAAGTATCAAATCTTCATCGGGAAAAATATTTGGATTGTCGGTTACGCTGTTGATTTCTTGAAGGAAAACTTTGGTACAATGCGCCACCACATCCTTAGAAGCACCATGCACTTGCGGGATGCAACGGAACGAATACGGGTCTTGCACTTGCGTCTTCGGTCTTTGAGATAACTCACTGTCTTTCAAGTAGTTACGTATGTTTTCAGCCGTTTTTATTTGCCCTTCATGCGCTCTAATTTCGTGAATTTTTGGGTGAAAAGGTTGCAGCGAACAGTCAAAAGCATCCATTGACATAGCCGAAATCAGGTCTGCCATTTTGAGTAATTTCTCGGCTTTCAACAAGCCATAAATGCCATAAGCTGCCATGAATTGCGTGCCATTTATCAAGGCAATCCCTTCCTTACTTTGCAGTGAAATGGGTTGCCAACCAAACTTTTCCAGCACCTCTTTTGACGCATATTTTTTCCCTTGCCAATACACTTCACCCAAACCAATCAACGGCAAACTCAAATGTGCCAAAGGCGACAAATCGCCCGAAGCACCCAACGAACCGAGCGTGTAAATGACGGGCGTAATGTCGTTATTATAAAAATCTATCAAGCGTTGCACGGTCTGTTCCTGCACGCCCGAATGTCCGTAACTTAGAGATTGAATTTTCAAAAACAACATCCATTTCACAATGTCCGTCGGCACTTCATCGCCCAAACCGCAAGCGTGAGATTTGAGCAAATTATATTGCAAATCTGCAATTTGGGTTTTGTCAATCGCCACATTTTGAAGATAACCAAAGCCCGTGTTGATGCCATAATATAAGGTGTCGGATTGGCGCATTTTTTCATCCAGATAGCGTCGGCAATGATTGATTTGCGCAGACGTTTCATCAGAAAGCACCAAATTAAAGTTGTGCGATTTGATTTTTTGGAGCTTATCCATGCCCAACCAATCGTTGTTGATGAAATGGAGTGCTTTATGTATATCGTTTTTTATCATCGTTT
>JAYTMW010000461.1:0-2176 GCA_043728105.1 Saprospiraceae bacterium
TTTTACACCTTATAATGCCTTGGCAGCCGATGCTCAAATATTTGACCCCGCTAAAGCCTTAACGCCTTTTGATGAAAAATTTGATTGGAAAGCGTTTTCAGAATCAGAAGAATTAGACCGTACAGAAACCATGCAGAAACGGCGAGCAGAGGATGATAAAGAGAATAAAATGAAGAAAAAGATGACTAAAAAGAAGAAGAACAAGCCTAAGGAAAAATAAAGTTTATAGATTCGTCTATCAATTTCAGAAAAAATCAAACAGCAAAAAGGATATAACAGCAAAATAGGAAAAAATTGAACCTATTATTCTAAAACCTATTTTTACAAAAAATCTAAAGCTTTTGACAGATGGAAAATCAGTTAAGCCCTTTTGAGGGCACAGGAATCCGGAAGGTATGGCACAACGAGCAATGGTATTTTTCTGTTGTGGATGTCATTGAAATTTTGACCGATAGCCCAACACCGAGTAAATATTGGGAAAAGGTTAAAAAAAGAATGAAAGACGAAACCTTAAAAGACCTTTCCCCAAATTGGGGAAAGCTGAAATTGAAAGGTTTAGATGGAAAAAGTTACCCTTCCGATTGCGCCAATACTGAGGGGGTACTGAGAATTGTCATGTCTGTACCTTCACCCAAAGCAGAGCCGTTAAAATTGTGGCTTGCCCAAGTCGGTACGGAACGCATTCAGGAAACCGAAAACCCCGAATTGGGTTTTGAAAGAATGGCAGAATTATACAAAACCAAAGGTTATCCTGATGATTGGATTGACAAACGCATAGAAAGTATTAAAACCCGAAATAAACTAACCGATGAATGGAAAAATAGAGATGTTAAAGAGGGTCAAGAATACTCGATTTTGACGGCTATCATTGCAAAAAGCACTTTCGGATTAACACCCAAAGAGCATAAAGACTTTAAAGGGCTAACCAAAACGAATCAAAATCTGCGGGACCACATGACACCATTGGAGCTGATTTTTACCTCATTAGGCGAGGAATTGACAAGGCAGAGAGCCATTAAAGATGATGCACAAGGCTTTGATGAAAACAAAAATGCCGCTCTTCAAGGAGGAAAAACAGCAGGTAAAGCGCTTAAAATGGTTGAAGACGAGGAAGGAGAAAAAGTGGTATCGAATAAAAATTATTTGAAATCTTTGAAATGATTATTTCAGAAAAATTTCCGTCCATGACAACTAAAGAAATATTGGATTACGTCAAACAATATCCCACTCAAAAAGTCAAAATAGCTATTACTGATATAGATGGCATACTGAGGGGTAAGTATATATCTGCTGAAAAGTTTCTTTCCATAGCCGATGATACTTTTGGCTTTTGCGACGTGGTTTTTGGTTGGGATATGGCGGATGTCTCTTACACCAACAGCACTTACACAGGTTGGCACACGGGTTATCCCGATGCGAAAGCAAAAATAGATTTAAGCACATTTCGCAAAATACCGTGGGAAAAGGACATCCCCTTTTTCTTAGCAGAATTTGTCACCGATGATAATGAGCCGCTATACACATGTCCTCGTCAATTATTGAAAAAAGTGGAAGCAGATGCTCAAAAAGCGGGTTTTACGCCTTATGTCTCGCAAGAATTTGAATGGTTTAATTTTGCAGAAACACCACAATCGGCGGCGGATAAAGGCTTTTTAAACCTCTCGCCACTTACGCCTGGTATGTTTGGCTATTCAATTTTGAGAAGCAGCTTGAATAATGATTTTTTCAGCAGTTTGTTTGACGACCTAACAAGATTTGGTATTCCGATTGAAGGACTGCATACCGAAACAGGTCCCGGCACGTATGAAGCTGCTATTCAGTATGGCAGAACCATAGAGTCTGCCGATAGAGCTGTTTTGTTCAAGACATCCGTTAAAGAAATCGCTTACAAACAGGGCATTATGGCAACTTTTATGGCTAAAATCTCTGAAAATCTACCGGGTTGTGGCGGTCATGTGCATCAAAGTTTGTGGGATAGTGCCTCAAAGAAAAACCTCTTTTTTGATGAAAAAGACCCGCATAATATGAGTGATTTGATGCGGAGTTACATAGCGGGTCAATTGTTGTGTTTACCTGAAATATTGCCAATGATTGCGCCCAATGTCAATTCTTATAAACGGTTGGTTGAAGGTGCTTGGGCTCCTACGACCTTGACTTGGGGTATTGACAATCGGAC
>JAYTMW010000462.1:0-3275 GCA_043728105.1 Saprospiraceae bacterium
ACGTTGAAGATTTGCCAAACGATTTTTACAATATCATCATCCTTACAATATTTTTCACCAAATGTTTTTTGCGCCGTAAAACGTGGGTCGGGTTGACGCAATACAGCGTGACCATAGCCTGGCACCACACGCCCTTCGCCCAACGTCTTTTTCACGTATTCTGCCACTTGCTCATCCGTTGGTTTGGTTGTGCCGAGCGTTTCCACCATTTCAAAAATCCACTTAATCACTTCTTGATTTGCCAAGCCGTGAAGTGGCCCCGCCAAAGCATTCATAGCCGCGGCGAAAGACAAATAAGGGTCAGAAAGCGTAGAACCAACCAAATGCGTGGTGTGAGCCGAGGCATTTCCACCTTCGTGGTCGGCGTGAATGGTCATGTAGAGGCGCATCAAATTTTTGAAATCACTGTCTTCATAACCCAACATGTGCGCAAAATTGGCGGCCCAGTCCAAACGGTCGTTTGGCGCAATGGCAACACCGTCTTTATATTTCCGACGATAAATGTAGGCTGCCACGGGTGTAATGTTGGCAATCAAATTCATTGAATCTTCGTAAGTGGCATCCCAATGTTCCGATTTTGGCATACCTTCTTCATATCTTTTTGAAAAAATACTTTGACCTTGAAGCCCCATGATACCGATTGTGAAAAGGGTCATAGCATGGGTATCTTTTGGCATAGCATCGATGGTAGCGAATACATGGGCAGGTACATTGCGACGGCGTTCCCAATCATTTGTCAACCACAGAGCCTCCTCTTCGGTAGGGATTTCACCCGTCAGCATCAACCAAAACAAGCCTTCGGGAAGCGGCTCTTTACCACGACCTGTTGGTAGTTTTGCTTGCAATTCAGGAATCGTGAAACCTCTAAAACGGATGCCTTCTTGTGCATCAAGCAAAGACGTTTCCCAAATCATACTTTTAATGTCACGCATACCACCATACGCTTGACTTACCGTCACTTGGTCAATCACGGTGTCACCATGCTCCTTGAGCATTGCTTTGATTTCAGCACCAAGTGCCGTTGCTTTTTCTTTAAATTTTGCTTTTAGTAAATCCATAAAACTGCTTTGTATTTGCAACCTACCAATTGGTAAGATAAGGGAGTGTATATATAATTTTATATTTTATGCTAACTATATTTGAACTTAAAACTCCATTTCAGACATTGTTTTTTCAATATCCGCTTCAGAATTACCGCCTTTTTTCATGCGCGCAACCAATGATGATACGGTGCGTTTTTTCTCCGCTTGTTGCGTTTTGAAAACTTCCATCTGACGTTCATCTAATAGCGTCATCAATTCATTCTCCGCTACGGTGTAGGCAGATTGACGTTTTGAAATGTATTGTTTCATACTTTTTGCCTTCAAAACTTCTATTTTTGACAAGGCTTTATACTTATTTTCTTGAGAAATCAATGCTTTTTGCGCTTGCTCAGGCGTGAGGTCATAGGTGCGTACCCATCCAATCGTGGCTTTTTGAGCCGATGACATGGGTTTGTTTGCCAACTCAGCTGCCGAGGTTTGACCCCTCAGTATTAAGGTGAAAACAAGGGCGAAAAATATCAAAAAGGTCTTTTTCATTGCAATCAATATTTTGTAAAAAACAATAATGTGTAATCACGCCACAATTTACGACATAATATGAAATTCCAAAATAAGTAATGATGAATTATAAATGAGGGACGATGAATGTCTGTAACTCGATGATAATCAATTACTTACAAAAAATAAAATGTGATTATTTAAATTCAATGACTTGATTCTACTTTGGCACTCAATAATATGAGATATTTACTCACTGTTTTGCCTACGGCAAAAGGCGTGCTTGAGGGTGTTTTTTTCGGATTGATTCATTTTTTTTGACGAAAAATTTTCAATTTTTCGTCAAAAAAAATGAATCAATCCGTTTAGTCCTTTTCCTGTTTTAGAGTGCCAAAGTAGAATTAATATTTAAAACAATAGACTTTAAAAACAATGTTAAAATTGTCAAACTCTCTTATCTTTGTGCCACTGTTCACGGGTCTATCGCGGTTTCGTGCAAACGAAAATGAGGAAAGTCCGGACAACGCAGAGCATCACACCACCTAACGGGTGGGGTTCGAGCAATCGAATACAGAAAGTGTCACAGAAAATTACCGCCTCGATTCGTCGGGGTAAGGGTGAAAATGTGCGGTAAGAGCGCACAGTCTTTTTAAGCAATTAAGAAGGGGGATAAACCTTGTGAGTTGAAATGCCATGTACACCGTGAAGGGGCTTGCCCCACCGAGTTGCTCGCTTGGTCACGGGGGGTAGGCAGATAGAGGTTGTCGGTGACGGCAATCGTAGATAAATGATAGGCATTCCAACTTGTTGGAGTACAGAATCCGGCTTATAAGTGGACAGTATTTTTTTTCTTTGTAAAAAATAACCTGAACGATGACAGTTTGTCGTTCAGGTTTCTTTTTTTTGTATGGAACTTGATTTAAACGCTCAAAATACTGAGGGGTATCAAGTAGTTTTGTAAAGAAATTTCAAGTATGAGTCATTGATTTTCAACATTTTAAACAAAACAAAAAAGCCAATATTACGATGAAAAAAACAGTATTCATACTCGCCTTCCTTCTATCAACACATCTTGTTTTCACGCAAAATCAAGCCATAACAAAAGAGCAAATTGCGGCTGCCGAAAAGATTCTCGACCTCGAAATGAACGACGCTGAACGAGATTCGATGCTCTTAGAAGTGAGCGATAATTTGCTTTCTATAAAAGCCATTCACGGGCAACATTTGGATAATTGGGTTGCCCCTGCGCTCATTTTTGACCCCATTCCGAGTGATTTTAAACCTCGAAATGGGTCTAATTTAGCTAAAAATGATTGGCAAATACCCAACAATATTTCTTTACCCGCCAACAAATCAGACCTTGCTTTTTACAACATAAAACAGTTGGCAAGTCTGATAAAAAATAAAAAAATTACGTCCGTTGACTTGACAAAATTTTTTATTGACCGCTTGAAAAAATACGGAGATACACTGCATTGTGTCATTTCGATACAAGAAGAAATGGCTCTTGCACAAGCGAAAAAAGCGGATGATGAAATCAAAAAAGGGCAATATCGAGGCATTTTACATGGTATTCCTTATGGCGTTAAAGATCTTTTGGCTGTAAAAGGTACTAAAACGACTTGGGGTGCTGCACCTTATAAAAATCAAACGATTGACCAAACGGCAACAGTTGTTTCCAAATTAGAAGCGGCAGGTGCGGTGTTGGTTGTCAAATTATCGTTGGGTTCTTTG
>JAYTMW010000463.1:0-5077 GCA_043728105.1 Saprospiraceae bacterium
TAAAAATTTAAAAAATTCAAAATAAATAGTCTAATTTTGTCGTATCCTAAGACGAGAAACAGACTATGAGATTAGAAAGCTATTCGGTTTTTGCCGAAGAAAATTTAATGACAATTGATTTTTTTAGTGAAGGCCCGAAAGGAATAATCAAAAAGAGAATCGAGTTTCAAAGTACAAAAAATGAAAGAATTTTTAATTTAGCATTTGGTGATGTTGACTCTGTAACAAATGATTTTGATGATTCTACAATTACAAACAACAATGACAGTAGAAAAGTCCTTTAGACAGTCGCTATGTCTGTATCATTATTTTTACTGAAATATCCTGATGCTTTTGTTATTGCAGAAGGAAATACGGCTTCAAGGACAAGGCTTTATCGAATGGGAATCTCTAACAATCTTGAAGAATTTTCGGAAAATTTCAATATCTTTGGGTTTAACGAAAAAGGAAATTGGGTTGAGTTCAAAATAAATGAGAATTACTCTTCATTTTACATCAAAAGAAAATAAATTAAAATGAACGCATCTGATATAGTTACTTCAAAATATCCTTCTGTTACTATTGTTAAAAGTTTGAACAAGAAAAGTAACCAAGTAATGAATTCCAAAAAATTAGCACGAGCCAATGAAATGATTGAAAAACATGGCTTACCCGAAGGTTATGAACATCTTGATATTCTTACGTTCAAAGGTGTACTAAAATATGCTAATGCCGAAAAAAATTCTTTCACCATAGCAAGAGAAATGGATTGGAAAGAAGAAATTATAGACTATGAAATTACCGCTTTGCCTCAAACTTTAACTGATTTAGTGAAAAAATATTGGGGTGAAAAGATAACATTAAGTGTTAAACCAATTCGATCAAATGGAGAGATTTTGGAATATAAATTGATTGAAACAAATGTAAACAAATAAGAATTCATAATTCATTGATTATCAATAAATTACAACTAAAAAAGCCATAAATACTGAGGGGTATTCATGGCTTTTTCATTGGATGAAGTACAAAGTAATTCCCTTCTAATCAAAAAAAAAGCACCTCAACGAATCGAGGTGCTTTGCAAAATATCAAACCAACATTATCTATGAATTTGTAGATAACCAGTGAATGTTTCGCCGTTGTTGAGAACAACTTGATAGAAATAAGTGCCATCTGGGACATATTTGCCTTGCCATGTACCATTCCACTTGTTTTTCTCACTGTAATCTAAGTTTTCATAAACTTGATTACCCCAGCGATTATAAACCCTTACTTGCGTATTCGGGTAGTTTTCTAAACCATCTATTGTAAATCCATCGTTTATACCGTCTTCGTTTGGCGACATACCGTTGTAGATTATAAGTCCATCGCAACGAATATTGACCATGACGGTTGCCGTATCGCAGCCATTTTCATTACAGAGCCTGTAAATGAATCGGTCGTATATATCCTTGCCGCATTTGATACCGCTTGGCAAATAACTAACGAAAGTAGTGCCAGCCGAATCCTTGACGGTAACCGTTCCAAAAATAGGTTCTACCAAGATGGTTACGCTTTTTAATGTGCCATTGATTGTGTCATTTTCCAAGACAAAAATCGGAATAGATTTATTGACTTTGACAATCGTTGAATCATCATTTGCAATCGGCAACTTGGTTGAATCTCTAACCAAAACCGTTAAAATAATGGTGTCGCAGATGCCCGCTGTGTCACAAATGGCCCAACAAGATTTTGAATCACCCAACTTATTTCCTTTAATTTCAATACATTTTCCGTTAACGACCTTGTATATGACAGTCGTGTCGGCAAGGTTTTGACAGAAGTTTTTAATTGAGCCGATTGGGCGATTAAATGGCAAACAAACGGTATCCGTATTGCCAATTTGAACGGTGTGGGTTATTGAGTCGGTTTTTATTCTTGGAATGACCTCTGTATAGAATGTGATAGCTTTACATTCATTACTATCTGTGCAAATAACAAAGCACGCTGAATCCTGTCCTATCTTTAAACCCTTGATAGTCAAACAGTTAGCGTTAATTGTGTAACTTGCATTGCCTACTGCGGGGCAATTATTTTGGATTAATACAATTTTTCCTTTTGCAAAAATTTGGTCGAAACAAACGCCTAAACTATCGCCTACCATAACGGTATCACGCACATTGACAACCGTAGGACTGGATACAATAGTTGTGATGATCAACGTGTCGCAATTGCCTAAAGTGTCGCAACGTACCCAGCAACTTTTTGCGGTACCGATGGTTATGCCTTTGATAATTATGCAACTATCTTTCACAACGTAAGTAACTGTTTTGTTAGTGGAGTCAACACAATCATTTTTGATAATTAAGCTATCTCCAATAACTGTTTTTCTCGTAAAACAGATAGTATCACTTTGACCAATCGTCACTACTGACGTAACTGAATCAGGCTTATTGACGACCGTAGTGGTGAAAATAACTTTAACACAAGTATCTTTATCGGTACAAATTAAGTAGCAAGCTGTGTCAATGCCTTTACGTAAACCTTTGATAATCAAACAGTTAGCAGCATCAATAGTGTAACTGGCATCTTTGTTTGAAGCCGATGCACATTGATTTTCAACTCTTGTAATCGCTCCACTTACATACGTATCGAGACAATGTTTCACCGTTCCGTTCACATCAATGGTGTCGGAGACCGCCAATACTGAGGGGGTCGTCACGGTTACGGTTAAAATAGTTGTATCGCAGCGACCTAAAGAATCACAAATTACGAGACAAATTTTACCTGTTCCTGGATTTAATCCTTTGATGATTAAGCACGAATCTTTGTAGAAAGTAATTAATAAATTTGAGCTTGAATCAGGACAAATATTTTTTATTGTTACTGGGCCTTTCAAGCGGGTATGGGCAATACAAATAGTATCTGTGTCTCCAATATCAATCGTTATTTTGATTGAATCGGTTGGATAAGTTTCTACTTTTGTCACATATTTCACTTGCGTGCAAACGCTACTATCCGTGCATACCGTTAAGCAAACTGTATCCGTTCCGACCGTTAAACCCTTGATAATCAAGCAGTTAGTAGGTGTGAACTGAACTGAAGTAAAACGAGTAGAAGTTGTTGGGCAATCATTATTGACATAATTAATTGTGCCTTTCAAACCTAAATCAGCCAAGCAATAATTCACAGAATCTTTGACGTAAATAGTGTCCGTGAAAACTGGATTTGTTAGCGTTGTAAAGCCTAATTTAGTGATGATTTGTTCGGCAGTTGTTGTGTTACCACAGCTATCAATTGCCGTCCATTTTCTACTAAAAATAGTATCTTTTCCAATCACACTTTTTACGGTAATGGTCTCCGTTAATTTTGCACCTGAGCAATTATCCGAAGCCGTAACATTCGCCGTCGGAATTTGATCTAAAACACTAATCGTAATATTCGTCGGCACATTTGCTAAAACAGGCGGGATAGAATCTGTTATTCTAACATAAATTCTATAAGTGCTGGTGTTGCCCGAACTGTCTTTTGCTGTCCAAACATAGGATTTAAAGACAATAAAACCGTCCGTTTTGCAATTGCCATTCACCACCGTTGAGTCTAAAGTTAAAGTAGGTTTAGTATCAAAACTGTCTTTAATGGTAACACTATTTAAGACAAAATAGATAGGCTTATTACAATCTCTTGTCGTCAACGTATCACCAGATTTTGTATTTTTCAACAACGTATCAACCACAGTAATGATTGGTGGTACTGTGTCGGTGAACATGTTTACAAGCAAAATAGCTGAATCCAAACAACCTAAAACAGATGCTGATTTAACAACAATATTGGTTACGTTACGATTCGGTGTATAAACCCAAGCGGCATTTGTACTCAACGTTTTGCTACTATCTTTATCAATCCACAAGTAATTTTGCGCACCCGAAGCGGATAAAGAAACAGAATCTCCTTTCAAAACAGTTAGGCTATTACTTGTTATTGTTACGTTTGAAACCAATAAAATGCTGCCTCTACTGAGGGGTATGCTGTAGAGTTGCTCACCCATTGAGGTTGTCAAAATCTCTGTTTTGCAAACCGAAGCATCGGTTTTACAAATAACATCCTTCACATAATACGTAGCAACTGCCATATCTAAGTTACCCGCACAAGGCAAAGTATCCGCTGTGTTGACTTGGAAAGTTAAAGAGGCTTCCTCATTCAAAACCATACCTCTTGGTTGAAACCATGTCAAGGTTTGCATGTTACCAACCAATGTTTTCTTAGGTTCGCCAGGCACCCATGTATTCGGTTGAGTGCTAACAGATGTATTAGGGCGATAAGTTACACCCGCAGGCAAACGCACGCTTACTTCATCGTTAGGGCCGCTTTGAGTGGCTATTAAATTTTTGAATTTAACCGTTACAGGCGTTACACCCGCAGGTACGAATTTTATGCCCGCATCAATACTCACCAAGAATGATTTAGAAGAATCTAAAACCGCCCCTTGAATCTGGATTGGCAATGATTCACCCGCTTCAAAATTGCTTGGCGTGCCGCAAATTGTTTTGCCACTGAAAGCAAAATAACTTAACGCACCACTTTTGAAACCGCAATTGGTTAAAAATTTATACTTGATTTTTATCTCGTTTGAATCGTTTGGACTCCCTGGATTGAAACCTCGTAAACCACTTTTATTCAAATAAGCACTTAAAAATTTAAAGTCTGCAAATTCATAGTCAAGCCCCTTGCTTGAAGTGCCTAAATACTGAGGGGACCCTGTCACTTTGGTGTAAGCGGCACCCGAAGGATAAGCAATTTCAATATCATTACCTAATAAAACTGCACCTTCTAAAGGAATAGTCAGACGGGTTTTTAGGTCATAAAGCGAACCAATATCTGTATTTCTTAATAAAATTTCTAACTCCGTTGTATCACATATTTCAGGTTTTACGCCCACCGTCTGATTGATAAAATTGGCATCCAAAAAAGGGTTTTCCGTTCTGACTTGACCCTTTATAATTGAATCTGTGCAAGGTGCATATTTCGTAGGATTCCATAAAGAAGCATTTGGCAACGTACACAACCAACCCGTATGGAAATCAACTTTCGACACCCCACATTCACGCACAACTGCCTT
>JAYTMW010000464.1:0-2809 GCA_043728105.1 Saprospiraceae bacterium
CAATCACTCCCAGAGAAAAAAACCTCCGCACCGAAATCATGTCATTGCTCGAAGACATTGAAACCAATTATCCTGAATTGCATCAAAATTTAGAGGAAACGGCAATGATAAATCCTGAAAGCACGAGCGTTACCAACGAACAATATGCGTCGTATTTGGACTTTTTGACAACGCAGTTGAAACATCATATTGAGAATCTAAGGATAAAATAGATATTTCTGCACCCTCGTTCGGAATGTCGCTGTCCTTTATATTTTGATGTATTTCAAGGATTTAAACGCAAACCAGAAAGTGTTTGAAGTAAGGAATACGTCTTTGTTTGTTGTTCTTTAAGTTGGGCAATCTCTTCAGAAAGCAATGAATAAAATGCTTTTTCATTCTTTTTATTTAACAAATTATTTCGGACAAATAAAGCATGATTTTCATATTGCTCTTCATCAAAAAGAGCCGTTTGAGAAGGCAGATATTCATTCGGCAAATCATTTATGGAGACTAATAAAATCTGAATTTTATTCAAATCTTTGTCTAAATCCAAGATATGAATAAAAGCATTTTGCTTGATTAAATCTCTCAAAGTATCTTTCGCATTAAAAAACAATAACAAATCTTCTTCGGAAAGCCTAAAAATAAGCCAACGATTGACAGTGTCGTCAAAATCAACCCATCTGTAAAAATAATTATCAGAGGGGTTGTTCCTATCTATAAAATGAGAAAGCAAAGGCCCTTCATGATACAGAAAATCGCCTTGCTTTAATGGGTCAAAACCCAAGTGAGGAATAGATATACCTTTAATTTTGTTCATCTTATATTTTCAATGCCTCAACAATTTGGAAGCGTGTTTTATAATCCAAATCTTCAAATGGGTGGTGATTAAAATGTCCTTTTCTATCAGAATCTTGATTAACACCATCTGTTTCTATTATTTCACCCCTTGCTATGTGCGTTCCTAAAAATCGAAACGCATTCTCATTCATTGGAAGAGGTTGTTCATTTTTAAGAAAAAAGAACCGTTTTCTTGCATTTTCAAGCGTATCAAACATTGATAAAGCCATTGCTTCACATTTATCAGAGTCACCCATATCATTATATCTTTTAGGTGGCTTCGGGTTTTTCATATGTTTTTCATACTGTGATTGAAAATTTCTTTCATCGCTAAGGTTCTCAAAAACCCACCGAAAAGCCAATATTTTTTTCGGTTTATAGGATTTTGGAGGACAATCGACCGCTAATTTTTCGTAATCGTTTTGGTAATGGTATCTCATAGTTAATTTATTTATGTTAATACAAAAATAGCTAAATATTTATAAACAAGGCAAAATTAGTCATCTAATAAGTATTTAAATTTGTCCAATGTGTATTATTTTGGTTTAAGCAAAACGCCTATTTAATGGAATAGCACAAAATGATGAAAGTCATAGGCACACATGACCTTCATCATCCCCTATTTTTTTAAATGTAATCATCTTTGTAACGATACCGTTGGAAATGTTAAAAAAGCGTCTATTTTTGTTAGCTATTAAAATCAAATTTAATGGGTAATCGTTTACGCTAAAATTTCTGAACCCACTTTGAATATGGATAATCCGATTAATCAGACGCCTGAAAGCATTTCTGATGTGGCTTCTCGTTTACAAGCGGTCATCGAAACCGCCGTTGACGGCATCATTACCATTGATGAAAGGGGGATTATTGAGTTTGCAAACCCTTCAACGTGTAAGATTTTTCAGTATGAAGTGTCTGAAATGATTGGCAAAAATATATCCATGCTCATGCCTTCGCCTTACCACGAAAACCACGATGGCTACATGCACAATTATATGTCAACGGGTGTGAAAAAGATAATTGGTATTGGGCGTGAAGTGCGTGGTAAAAAGAAAGATGGAACCGTTTTTCCGTTTTGGTTGTCCGTTAGTGAAGTGAAATTAGAGACTAAAAAACGGATGTTCACGGGTATTGTCCACGACATGACCGAGCAAAAAAAGGCGGAAGAAGACCTCTTGAAACTCAATCAAGATTTAGAAAGTATTGTGGCTGAACGGACGGAAAAACTCTCCGACGTTGTCAATAAATTGCTTTCCACTAACCAACAATTGCAGCACGAAATTCAAGAACGCAAGGTGGCTGAACAGGCACTTTTGTTGAGTCAAGAGGCGTTGAAAAACACGCAAGAAGGGGTGGAAAAAGACTTGCGGGCGGCATTGAATAAAGAACGAGAATTGGGTGAATTAAAAAGCCGCTTCGTCTCGATGGCTTCGCACGAATTTCGCACCCCCCTCAGTACCATCCTTTCTTCGGCATCTTTATCCGCTCAATATACGCTCACGGAACAGCAAGATAAACGGGAGAAGCACTACCAAAAAATCAAGTCATCCGTTACTACTTTGACGGGCATTTTGAATGACTTTTTATCACTCAGTCGCTTGGAAGAAGGTAGGGTGGAGGTGCATTACGAAGACGTTGATTTTAGTATTTTTTGTATGGAAATGGCGGAAGAAATAAACCCCGTTTTGAAGCAAGGACAACACATTTCCATCAAACATTCGCATGAAAATATGGTGTTGAAAATGGATGAAAAACTAATGAAAATGATTTTATCAAACCTCCTCACCAATGCCTCAAAATATTCGGATGAAGGTTCAGAAATACATTGCATCGTCAAAAAAGACAATAATTCGCTCGAAATTGACATCATTGACCAAGGCATCGGCATACCCGAAGAAGATAAACCCCACATGTTCGACCGCTTTTTCAGAGCCTCCAATGCGATGAATATAAAAGGCACGGGCTTGGGTTTGAACATCGTGAAAAG
>JAYTMW010000465.1:0-4851 GCA_043728105.1 Saprospiraceae bacterium
AGGTTAGTGACAAATAAAGAAACATGGTCAAATTAAGGTTTTTTTTAAAACACATAGGCACATAGGACACATAGATTGATGTATAATTGTTTGGTTTTCAATAAGTTATAAAAACTATTTCTTAAAACTATGTGTCCTATGTGCCTATGTGTTAAAAAAAAATAACCTATTTATTTAACTATTATCAACTATTTATGGTCAGTCTTATTGTTAGTTTTTATAAAAAAACCAAAAATTTGGACTTAATACTGAGGGGCCTCTCGCAACAGCGTTTCCAAGATTTTGAATTGATAATAGCCGAAGACAATGATGCCAAAGAAACCATTTCCTTTTTAGAAGAAGCTCGAAAAAAATATTCATTCCCCATAAAACACGTCTCGCAACCCGACAATGGTTTTCAAAAATGCCGCATTCTGAACAAAGCAATTGCTCTTGCCACGGCAGATTACCTCGTTTTTTTTGATGATGATTGCATACCACATCGCCACTTTTTAAAAGCCCATGTTGAAAATAAAAAAGTAAAAACATTGCTCTTTGGCAGGCGTGTAATGCTATCGGATAAGTTGACACACAGGCTTTACGAAAATCAAGATTTAAGCACACTTAATATTTTTAATTTAATTATAAACAATTGTAAATCAATTAGTTATGCGTTTTATTTACCTTTTTTACACGATAGAAAACATAGGCAAACGGGTATGTGGGGCTGCAATTGGAGTATTCATAAAAGCGATATTGAAGCCGTCAATGGCTTCGATGAAGATTTTAAAAGCTACGGCATCGGAGAAGATACGGACATCGAATGGCGGCTTTTGGCAACGGGTGTGCGATTGAAAAATATAAAATTTCAAGCCGTTCAATATCATCTTTCACACCCTCAAAATGCCTCGGATGTGAAAGAAAATATCGAAAAAATGAATCAGAAAAAAGCGTTGAATCAAGTGGTTGCAATCAATGGTTTGTCCACTTTGTAGCGGCGGATTCATCCGCCGAATATATAATTTTAACCTCGGCGGATGAATCCGCCGCTACAAAAAATCATCATCCATACAATTCGTAGTGAATTTGTGATTTGTCATAACCCAAATCTATCATAAGTTTTGCCACTACATCGTCAATCATATTTGACCAACCACAGATGTAAAAATCCACATCATCCCGCTTGTCACGATAGGTTTCGGTGTAAACAGCATGAACATAACCTTTTGTGCCTGTCCAATTTTTTTCTCTCGAAAGTGCTACATCGTATTTGAAATTGCGCATTTTTTGAGCCAATCCCTCAAACTCTTTTCGATACAAAATATCCTTTTCGTAACGACAACCAAAAATAAGATGGATGTTTTTAAACGGAATTTGACGATTGTAAATATCCCAAATCATGCTCCGAAAAGGCGCAACACCCGTACCTGTACAGATGAAAACGAGGTCTTTTTCAAGCGGTTGCTTTAAAAAAAACGCTCCGTCGGGTCCTTTGAAACGAATAGGCGTACCAATAGTTGCTTCTTCACAAAGGTATTGAGACCCGCCCGTGCTTTCCTCCGCTTTGACGACACAAAATTCTAAAACATCATCTTCCCCAACAGGCGCACTCGCAATGCTGTAACTTCGCCACCGCTTCAAACGTTTATCTGAAATCGGCAAATCCATCGTGACAAACTGCCCCGCTTGAAACGAAACCTTCTCCTCGCCTTGAATTTTCACCCAAAGCCGTTTCGTAGAATCCGTTTCATGTTGAATATCAATTATTTGGCTATCATACCACTTCCACATAGCGTCAATTAAAAATTAGAAATTAGAAAAGAAAAATTTAGACCATTGATAATCAAGGGCTTGTAATTTTGAAATCGTTAAGTTAGTTTCAATTTTTATTTAGATAAAATCTAAACAAAGGAAAGAAAAAATAGTTTTAACAAGTATGTTTTCTTTTAAAAAATAAAAAAATGTGAATAATTTGTGATGAAATAGGTTTTACTTCGTCTTAAATATATTCAAATTCAACACGAATAAGGCGAATTAAAGATGAATAACACCAATTTAGTTTATCCAAATTAGAAAAATTCGTGTTTCATTTCGTGTAATTCGTGTTTTATGTCTCACGTGCCGAATTACTAATTTATTCAGTTTTCTATTTCTAAAAATTGATAATCAATGAGTTATTTAAGAAAACTATTCCTTTCAATCATTCTACTAACCGCCCTCTCATGCACAGCGCAAGAGCCTACAAACCGTGCGCATTGTCAAAATCCCAACTTTGATAAAAAAGTATCGAGCATGATTAGCTTCACCGTGCCGACCATAAATCCAAGTGATGCAAAAAAAATAACCAATGTTGTTTACTTAGATGCTCGTGAAAAAGCGGAATTTGACATCAGCCACTTGCCCAATGCTCGTTTTATCGGTTACAATAATTTTGAAGCCACGGCATTGACGCAAATCACAAAAGAAACACCCATAGTCGTCTATTGCTCAATCGGCTATCGAAGTGAAAAAATAGGCGAAAAGCTCTTGAAAATGGGTTATAAAAACGTGCATAATCTATACGGCAGCATTTTCGAGTGGGTCAATCAAGGCAATCAAGTCGTTGATAATCAAGGTGTTACGACAAAAAAAGTACATACATATAATAAAAAATGGAGCAAATGGTTGGATAACGGGAAAGGAGAGAAAATTTGGTAAAAATACTGAGGGGGTGACAACTCTATCATTAAAACGAAAAAGGTATTGGTTTTTAAGCCAATACCCTTTTTTTCAAACCTTGCGGAGACTAAGAGATTCGAACTCTTGATACCCTTTTGAAGTATACACACTTTCCAGGCGTGCTCCTTAAACCACTCGGACAAGTCTCCTTTTTTCAATGAGGGTGCAAATATAGAATTTTTCTTGCTTTTTACTTAAAAATATTTAAGTTTAGAAGAACTTACCCTCCAAAATAAGGAAACGGGAGCATCATCACTGATACCCCCGTTTTTCCATAATATAACATTAGTTGTTTACAGCAGATTGCTGTTCCGTTATCTCGATGGTCGTTGGACCTGAAAGAATTCTAAATTCGGTTCGGCGATTTTGCAAATGTTGTTCGGGTGTGCATTTTACGCCGTTTTTACATTCATTAACCAATTTCGTTTCGCCGTATCCTTTGGCAACAATGCGTGTTTTATCAATGCCTTTGGCGTTCAAATAATTTTCAACGCCTCTTGCTCGCTTTGTCGAAAGTTCCAAATTGTATTTATCAGAACCTTGCGAGTCGGTGTGCGAACTTAGCTCAATCACCACGTCTGGATATTTCACCATAATATTATATAGATAATCAAGCGATTGTTGTGCCAAATTCCAATTCTCCATTTCTTCGGCGTTGGCGGCTGATTTATCCAACTTGTAATAGAGGTCATTTAGCTTAATGCGCTCATTGCGTTTCACGATGATTGTTTTCGGCTTCAAAGTTAAGACTTTTTCTATTTCCGTGGTCTCTTTTATGTCATTTGTATTAAATTTTACGGTATCGGAAGCCCAACCTGCCTTTGAACCAATCAACATATACTGTTTATTCAAAAGCAAAGCACTTGAATAAACATCCAAAGTTTTTGAATCAGCCTTTTTTGAAGCCAATTCAATCAACTGATATGTGACCGCAGCGAGAGGCTTGTCATTGGCAATCGTTTTAGCCACAAGCGAAGCACTGATAGTTGGCAACGGTTTTAAGACAACTTTCTTTTCAATAGTCGTCGTCGTTTTGATGTCAACTGTATTAAATTCTGTTGTATCATTGTAATAACCTGGCTTAGATGTGATAATCATGTATGCCTTTTTTGGCAACAAATCACTGCGATATGAGTCCGCTGTTTGCTCATCGGGCTTACCGGGTTTGCCGCCAATAATTTCCAAAAAACGATAACCCAAGCCACCCAACGGTTTCTTATTAACTGCCGTAGCCGTTACAATCAAATTAATTTTAATCGGTTCTTTTTTAACGCTGTAAATATCTTCGCAACACGTGCGGCTTTTCAATGAGCGACCACCGGGGCGATTCGACAAAAGAAAAATGCTGCCGTCTTCATCCATGTTGAAATAATGATCATCCGTTTCAGAATTGATGCCTTTGCCCATGTTTTCAGGTTTCGACCACGAAGAACCATTCCAATTTGAAGCGAGAACGTCTAAACCGCCTATGCTTGGGTGTCCGTTTGAGCTAAAATACAATTTGCCGTCACGATAAAAAGGCGATTCTTCATCACCAATTGTATTAATAGGTGAGCCAATGCTTTTGGGCGCACCAAAAGAACCTTCGGCATTTTTGTCGGCATAATAAATATCGTAGCCTTTTGAACCTTCCATATTTGAGACAAAAAACAATACTTCTTTACCATACAACTCACCCAACGCAGGATGTTTGATGATATAATTACCATTCAGACCCGTCACCTCTTGCGAAGGCGACCACGCTTCACCATTTCTTTTTGAATAAAATAAGGTACTTTTCACAACCACGTTTCCACTCAATTCAATGCGGGTAAAATACATCACATCGCCTTTTGGTGAAAGATAAACACTGCCTTGGTCGGCACCGGGGCGGTTGATGTCGCCGTCAACGGGTGCGGGGTCTGCCCATGCGCCTCGTGCACTTTTTGTTGCCGTCATAATCTTAGCGTGGTAGTCTCCTTCTTTGCCGTCTAAGGTTATGATTTTATCAAAACGGTAGCTTGCATAATACAGCGTAGAACCGTCAGAAGACACCGTTGGGGAGTATTCGTTGTTCGGAGAATTGACCTTTGCGCCCGCATTTTCGATGATGAAAACGGTATTTTCTTTCATTTTCATCGCCATTTTTGCGCCTTCTATTTCCACTTTTGCCAG
>JAYTMW010000466.1:0-2594 GCA_043728105.1 Saprospiraceae bacterium
TGTATGGCGAGAGATAAATATCATGCTCAAGTTAGAATAGCATTAGAAAAGGAAGGTTGGACAATCACTCATGATCCTTACTTTATTCGTTTAGGGAAACGGAAGGGATTTATTGACTTAGGGGCAGAAATGATTGGAGCTGAAAAAGGTACTGAAAAGATTGCCGTTGAAATCAAAAGTTTTTCCGGTGTTTCAGATGTTGATGAATTTGAAGATGCGCTGGGGCAGTTTCTACTTTATAAATTGGCATTGACAAAAAAAGAGCCTAATCGGCATTTATTTTTAGCTATGCCTGTAGATTTTTATAATGACCTTTTCGTTGAAGATGCTTTTTTTAAAGAAGTCCTTAAAACTTATCAAGTGCATGTAATTGTTTATGATTATAAAAATATAATTATTGACCAATGGATAAAATAACGCAGTATAAAAAAATCGTGCGCGAGTTAGCACAATACATTGCCTCTATTGCCCCCTCGGACGATAAAGTAGAAACGCAATTAATCATGGATGATGAAAGGTGTCATTATTTACTTTATTCCGTCGGTTGGGAAGACAATGACTATAGAGAATATGCCCCTTTTGTACATATTGATATTAAACCTACCGGTAAGGTTTGGATTCAACATGACGGTACCGATTTGAAAATTGCCCTCATGCTTGTAGAAAAAGGTATCCCTAAAAGTGATATTGTATTAGGATTTCGCTCCCCTTTTCGCCGTAAGGATATTGCGGATTTTGCTATTGCTTAAAATTCAACCGCCTCAAAAACAACGGCGATACCCCTCAGTATCGCCGTTGTTTTTATGGAGTCAAATTGATGATTCGATTATTTCCAATAATCACGACATCGTAAAACTTATAGGTACGATTGCTAAAATTGTTTATGACTTCTCAAAGGCTTTTCCATTAAGTAGGATTGAAATAAATCCTATTGATGAAAAACGAAAAAGGTTGTATCATCATGTTTTTCGTAGGAATTTTGATATTATTAATGCAGATTTCCAAGTTAAAGGCGTTTATAAAGGTATAGATGAGGAGGAAGATTATTCACCGGAAAAAATTTATGATTTTTTTAGATTAAAACGTAAATTTGTACAATGAAAAATATAGGACAACATAAATCAATCAGTTTTGAAGATGCCTTAAAAGATGCTTCTCTTGTGCATTTTCATGAGGCTATTAAGTCGGTGCAAAATAAATCTAACAAAGATATATCGCCTAAAAAATATGAAAAGTCTATGCTCAATCTGGCAGAGTCGGATACTGTCAGGTTTTTTAAAGAAAACCCTAATATGTCTATAAAAACGATTGTAGCAGCAATAATACAGTCTTTTCCTGATGAAGTTTCTCCTGATATGATATTGAAAATGACAAAGAAGATTGTTGAAAAGTGGCAAAGATTATCCTCTTCTTATCATCAAGAGACTCAAGCTATAGTAGCTGTCTAATTATACGTCAACAATTTTTAGAGGAATTGAAAACCATCTTATACGATTTTCAACTCAATGTAGAAGTTTTAAAGGCTGCTTAGGCATATTTCATGATAAAACATGCTTTTAAAAACAACGGCGATACCCCTCAGTATCGCCGTTGTTTTTAAGTTATAATTCATTTGAAATAGAATATTTCTGTAAGATTTTATTTCGATTGTATTTTTTATCAAATAGACTTAAAACAAAAAAGCTTGTTATAAAAATGATAAAGAAAACCAAAAATGAATCCATCAAATTTGCAAGTATAAAACCTCCCATTGTACTAATTATACCACCAAAAAAATAATATCTTAACTGACATAACTTAAGTTCATACCTTGCTTTATAGGCATCATGGAAAAATATTACAAATAAAAATTTAAACATCCAAAGAAAATAAACAAGCACTTTTTCACCCAATGAAAGTTCAACAAGGGCTAATTCAATTGTAGTATTTAGCTCTTTTGCTTGTTTTATACTATAATTTTCAAAAACTGTTTGAGGCAAATCTCTTTTCTCAGCTTCTAATTTAGCTATTAATACAGCACTTTCTGTATATTGTTTAGGGTTCAAAAGTATATGAGCTATTTGCTCGTCATTATATTGAGCATATTTATTGGCTAAATGTTCTTCTTGCTTCATGAATTTCATCTTTAAGTTTTTAATACGTTTAGTTGAATCCAACATGATACTTTTGCTCAAAAATGATACCGATAAAAGCATACTATTTGATATACCCCCTCAGTATCATCGTCATTTTCACACCCTATATCTAATAAAACCCCTCCTCCATCTAAATTCATTCATTTTTTTATAGATGTTTAAAATCAAACAACGGCTTGGTGTAACTTTGAGCAACCTTAGAAAACGTTTTTTGTTTTTTAAGGTTATCACGACTTTTTTTAATCTCCTTTTTCACCAAACTAATCATTTTATATGAAAAAACTAAAATTAGTGTCATTGTCAATTCTTTTAATGATAACGACTGCTCCTTTCGGCTTTTCTCAAGCCAAATTGATAGAAAAAATCACGCGCAAAGGCGATGAAATACTGATTCCTTACGAAAAATATGTGCTGCCCAATGGCTTGACCGTCGTGGTGCATGAAGACCATTCCGACCCG
>JAYTMW010000467.1:0-1814 GCA_043728105.1 Saprospiraceae bacterium
TTGTTTAGTTAGTTATAAAATATGGATGTGGTAACCCAAAATTATAATTTCCTAAGCAACTCTTTTATATTATTATTTCTTTAGTTGACGCACATGCGAAAGGATTCGGGATGAAGTTAAACACCATATTTTCACCTTTTTTGAATTAAAAATTACCTTAATCTTATATGATGAAAAAAGTATTATTCATAGATCGTGACGGCACACTTATCCTCGAACCGCCGACCGATTTTCAAGTAGATTCGCTTGAAAAATTAGAATTTTATCCGCATGTTTTTAAATATCTCGGAAAAATAGCCGAAGAATTGGATTACGAACTCGTCATCGTAACGAATCAAGACGGACTCGGCACGGCTTCTTTCCCCGAAGAAACCTATCATCCTGCACAAGATAAAATGATGCAAACTTTCCGAAATGAAGGCATCCATTTCGCCGCCGTGCATGTGGATAAGACTTTTGAACACGATAAAGCAACGACCCGAAAACCACAAATTGGGTTGTTGATGAAATATGTGTTAAATACTGTCACGCCAATGCGTGATGAAGCCAAAGGCATCATGGACGAAAGAAATCCCGTAGTTGGCGGGGAGGGGGTCTATGATTTGAGCAATTCGTTTGTCATAGGCGACCGTGTGACGGATGTTCAATTGGCGCAAAATCTTGGCGCAAAAGGCATTCTTTTAGTAGAAGATAATGATGATAAAATATTGAAAATCAATGAGTTAGGTTTAGAGAAAGTATGTGCTTTGACTACACCCAATTGGAAAGATATTTATGAGTTTTTGAAACTAAAAGACCGCACCGCCACCGTCCGCCGCACCACAAAAGAGACGGACATTACCATAGAATTGACCCTCGACGGCAAAGGGAAAGGCGACATGAAAACAGGTTTGGGCTTCTTCGACCACATGCTCGACCAACTCGCCAGACATTCAGGTTCTGATTTAAAAATCCACGTCAACGGCGATTTACATATTGACGAGCATCACACGATTGAAGACACTGCCTTGGCTTTGGGCGAGGCATATCATCAAGCCTTGGGTTCAAAACTCGGCATCGAGCGTTACGGTTTTTGTTTGCCGATGGACGATTGTTTGGCACAAGCCGCCATTGATTTTGGCGGTCGCCCGTGGTTGGTTTGGGAAGCGGATTTTAAGCGGGAAAAAATAGGGGAGATGCCGACGGAAATGTTTTACCATTTCTTCAAATCCTTCACGGATTCGGCTCGCTGCAACCTCAACATCAAGGCAGAAGGCACGAATGAACACCATAAAATTGAAGCCATTTTTAAGGTTTTTGCGAAGGCCATTAAGATGGCAATTAAACGTGATCCTTATAATATGCAATTGCCTTCTACTAAGGGGGTTTTGTAGGAATAAGCCAAACAAAAATATCTTGTCATAATGACAATGTTATCCGCATTAAAGATTTGAAAGATAAAGACAATGAATTAGATGAAACCGCACCGTTTTTTGAGACCGCTTACAAAGCTGATTCGATAGCCAACCCTTTTGCAAGAGAATACGGCACGACCATTTTTGTTTTCAAAAAAGCAAAAGTTGATATTAATGCTCGGATTGAAAAAGAGATTGAGGAGGAGAGATTGGGGTATTAAAAAGGTGAAAATACTGAGGGGGTATCACATTAATAATCAACCAAATTCCTTTCTTATTTTATCTCAATATATTTTAGACCTTTGCACGAATAAAAACAAAAAAACATCTATTTAAAATGGATAAATTTAAACAGTTTTTAAAAAACATTACACCCATCACCGACAAAGAATTTGATGAAACCATTGTCTATTTCAACGC
>JAYTMW010000468.1:0-2592 GCA_043728105.1 Saprospiraceae bacterium
CTTTTAAACGGTGATGATGTCGGGTCACACAGGAGAAATTTTATCAGTGAAGATGAAATCCGTCAAATTGAATTAAGCGTCTTAGTTGATACGGGTGCAATTATGCTTACTATCAATGAAGAAATTGTAAAAGCATTGGGTTTGGAAATCATCGACCATCGACCTTCTCAATTAGCCGATGGGACACGTTTAACATTACCCGTTGCAGGTTCAGTTGAAGTAAGGTACGAAGGTAGATTTTGTACGACCAATGCCCTTGTTTTACCCGAAGACAGCGAGCCGCTTTTAGGCGCAATTCCGATGGAAGAAATGGATTTGTGGGTCAATCCCGCCCGCAATATTTTGACAGCAGTGCATCCAGAAGGGCCTGTAATGTCTTTGAAATGAGAAAAAAAACTATTCAAAACATCACTTTGGGGATTAGTATGCTCTTGTTTTTGATATCTTTAAGTCAAAATATTGTTAAAACAGCGCGTGGTTCAGAACCGAGTGCAATTTTAGCATTATTACTTGGTTGGGTTTGCCCTTTAATTTGGATGGCAAATCCCATTCTTATTTCCTCATGGATTTCCTTTAAAAAACAGCCAAAAAATGCTATTATAGGTAGTTTTTTGTCTTCCTTAATTAGTTTATCTTTTCTCGGTTATAAAGAAATAATGATAAACGAAGCGGGTCATACTGACAAAATTGTATCATTATTATATGGTTATTGGTTATGGTTATTTAGTTCAATCGTTTTATTTATTGGAGGTTTAATATCATTTTTCGTAAAAGAATCAAATAATGATATAACCACATAATTTAATTTTTCAATCCTAAAATTTTATGATAAAGCAATATACACTTTCTGTTTTTA
Organism: Saprospiraceae bacterium; assembly: GCA_043728105.1. Classification (GTDB taxonomy): domain Bacteria; phylum Bacteroidota; class Bacteroidia; order Chitinophagales; family Saprospiraceae; genus JAAFJT01. Next base: position 857 of record JAYTMW010000468.1, read on the forward strand.
CAGAAAACAAAGCTGGTTTACTCATGCGAGTCGTCATGGTTTTTACCCGCCGCCACATCAATATTGAGTCGTTAACGACTTCGCAATCGTCCATTGATGGCATTTTTCGCTTCACGATTGTCGTGAATGTCACGGAAGAGCAAGTGAAAAAACTGGTTCAGCAACTCGATAAACAAGTGGATGTTTTGAAGGCTTTTTACTACGAAGATGAGCAAATCATCAATCAAGAAATTGCGCTCTACAAAGTGCCGATTGAAGCCTATCAAGACCCTGGCAAAATGATACTTTTGATGCGCAAACACTACGCCCGCATTTTGACCGTTGAGAAGGAATTTGTGGTGATTGAAAAGACAGGTTTAGAGTCTGAAACAACCGCTTTGTTGGATGAATTGCGGCATTATGGTATCTACGAGTTTGTGCGGTCGGGTCGGATAGCGGTGGCAAAACCGATGGAGCAATTGAATAATTATTTGAAAGCAATTGAATTGGCTCAAGCTAATTGAGGCCCCCTCAGTATTTTTTTAATTTGAATTAGGATTGGCAGATTGAGAAGTTTAAAAATATATTGTCTTAATCTTTTTCTAAAAACCAAAAGCCTACCATGCTTTAATACATGATAGGCTTTTTTTATAAAAATACTGAGGGGCCTCTCTCTACGCCAAATCACCCGACGTTTGACGCTCGGGACGTAGGCTACGAACTACTGCGCCCGTTTGCCACATTTCTGATTCACGCAATTCTTTTAACTCAACTTCTAATTTCTCACGATAATCAGCCTTTGAGTTTGAGTCAATCGAAATTTGTGCTTCATTGCCCGTTGATACCGAATCATATAAATCACGGAACACAGGAATGGTCGCATCACGGAATTTTTTCCACCAATCCAACGCACCACGTTGTGCCGTTGTCGAACAGTTTGCGTACATCCAATCCATACCGTTTTCAGCCACCAAAGGCATCAACGATTGAGTCAATTCTTCAACCGTTTCGTTGAAAGATTCTGACGGAGAGTGACCTCTTTTACGCAATTCATCATATTGAGCTGCAAAAATACCTTGAATAGCACCCATTAAAGTACCACGCTCACCTGTCAAATCAGAATAAACTTCTTTTCTAAAATCTGTCTCAAACAAATATCCTGCGCCAATACCTACGCCCAAAGATGCTGTTCTATCCAACGCACGACCTGTTGCATCTTGAAAAATCGCATACGAAGTATTTAAACCACGACCTTCTAAAAACATGCGACGAAGAGATGTGCCAGAGCCTTTCGGCGCTGTCAAAATCACGTCCACATCAGCCGGTGGGATGATGCCCGTACGCTCCTTATATGTGATACCAAAACCGTGAGAGAAATATAGGGCTTTTCCAGCCGTCAAATGTTTTTTCACAGTCGGCCAAGCGGCAATTTGCGCTGCATCTGAAAGCAAATACATGATGGTCGTGCCACGCTGACAAGCTTCTTCAATGGGAAACAAAGTAGAGCCAGCCACAAAACCGTCTGCAATCGCTTTATCCCAAGATTTTGACGGATGACGCTGACCAATGATGACATTGAAACCATTGTCTCTAAGGTTTAAGGCTTGACTTGGGCCTTGAACACCATAACCAATAATGGCAATGGTTTCGTCTTTCATTATCTCCAAAGCTCTTGTTAGTGGAAATTCCTCACGTGTTACGACGTTTTCGATAACGCCGCCAAAATTCATTTTTGCCATGATAATTAATTGATTTTT
>JAYTMW010000469.1:0-3408 GCA_043728105.1 Saprospiraceae bacterium
GGGTTAGCGATGTTCACTGTTTTGTTAGAGACGGATTTGATTCAGAAAGTAAAAGAAAAAGAGGCATTGTTTAAAAGCCTTTTGGTGCATCCAAAAATAAAAGCGGTAAGAAGTGCGGGGCTTTGGATGGCAGTGGAGTTAGAGGATTTTGATTTTTTACAAAAAGTAATACAAAGCTGCCTGAAAAAAGGTTTGATAACCGATTGGTTTCTATTCAACAGCAAAAGCCTTCGGATTGCACCGCCTTTGATTATTACGGAAGAGGAGATAAAAATTGCTTGTCAAATTATTTTGGAGAGTCTTGATTGATTTTTAAAGGAGAGAATTCGCAACCACTTTTCTAAAAAAGGGGCCCCTCAGTCATGCTTTCAGCTTGATGAAGCCAAAGGCATCATATTTTCATTGTTTTTTAGCTAAAACTTTTATTTAAAAGATTTATTTTTTATTTTTGAATAAAATAATTACGTAAAATACTGATAATCAACGTTTTAAAAATAGTTACATAAAATAACCTATTTATACCAAGCCTTACAACATGCCATTTGCGGCAATGCGTTGTAAGGCTTTTCTTTGTTATTGGCATATCATTTGTCTTTGTATAAACAGTTAGAATTTACAATTTTTTTAAAAACTTACATCCAACCGATTATAAAGAAGATTAAAAAAGTAAGAAAGAGTTTAAGATTTTTTGAACCAAAATTTTTCGCTGCACACTTTCTCTTTTTTCCATTTCTGATTTATTTCCCTTGACGATGTTTTTTAAAAAGATTAAAAATCCTATCTAAAGTAAGCCTTTAGAGGGCTTCATTTTTACGAATAAATTTTACAGCAATTTTATAATCATCCAAAATTAATCCTTACACCTATGAGAAAGACATGGCTATTGGTTGCGCTCATAGCAACAATTACAAAAACAATGTTCGCTACAAATGCGTCATCTACGCAAGTGAACAATTATGTAACTCAATATTCTCAAATCGCTATTTACGAGTCCGTTCGCAGCGGAATTCCCGCAAGCATCATCTTGGGTCAAGGCGTTCTTGAATCGCAATATGGCATGGGAAGACTTGCGAAAATTGCCAACAATCATTTTGGCATCAAATGGACGAGTGCAAAAGATGGTGAGTATGTTTTATTGAAAGACGACGACCGTGACGCAAGCGGGAGTTTGATTCAATCGCGCTTCATTAAGTACAAATCTACGGAGGAATCTTATGTCCACCACACTGATTTTTTGATGACTCGCTCAAATTACAAGCGTCTTTTCACTTTCGACCGCACCGATTATCGCAATTGGGCGAAGGGTTTATCTGAATGTGGCTATGCGACAGACCCTGAATATACCTCAAAACTGATTAACATCATAGAAACGTATAATTTGCAACAATATGATACCCCCTCAGTATTGGCACTCGAAGAAGCGGATTTTAAGAAAACGGATGATGCTATTGCCGTAACTTCTTATTATCAAACGCAACAGAATGAGCCCGTACAAAGAGTGTCAAATGCAACACAAGATGGTGTTTTGTTTGAAATAACAAATACAAAAGCGGCTCCTACCAAACTGGTAACACAGAACAATGAAAACAAAAAATCTAACAATCAGCTATTTGAAGTGATTACGGACGATTACACTCCACAGGGGGCGAGCAAAAAAACGGCGGCTAAAAAGCCAAAGGGACGCTCGGGCAATTGAGGAGAATAATTGATTTGTATTCGTTTTGGATGAAATTGTCGAGGCAGGTATGTTCTACTCATAGAACAACCTGCTTTTTTTTATTTTTTTTAAGACAAAAAAAAGGTGTATAAGTTATTGATTATCAATAGCTTATGGACCTTTTTTTGTTTGTTCACAGCAATTCCGCATTTGACATTTTTTGCACAACTTGACGCAAGTTTAAAACGCTGTCCATTACCCACAAATCTAAAACATAAAAACAAACGTGTCTTTGCGAGGATGTACGACGAAGCAATCTGTTATTTGACTTGCGATTCTCTTTTCAAAATAAGTAGAAATGGTCAATAAATTAAGCAATTGTAGTAAGTTTGGCAAAAGACATCCTACGAAAACTAACAGATTGCTTCGTCGTACCTCCTCGCAAAGACACATTTACTTCACATTTCAAATTTGTAGGTAATGGACAGAGTTTTAAACTTGCGTCAAGTAATTTACACTCATTTATTGTCTATTCAATTCACTTTTCGCCCACGAGCCACTTGAGTTTGCACTTCTCTTTGGCTAATTTTTCTAAAATCTACCAAAAGATTTGCCAAAGCACTTTCGTCGGTTGTGTAATAGGCTTTATCGTCATACTTCACTTTGCCTTGCCGACTTTGCCATTCGGAAGCTAAAAGTACATATCTACCACTCTGTTTAGGGTTGGGGCCGAACATCAAAAAACGTTTGTCGGAAGTAGCGTCGAAGCTCACGGCAAAATTATTATCTTTTGCTTTAAACAAAAAAACGCCTGGTGTGCCACGTGGAATTCTGATTTCTTCTAATTTTTCGCCTCTTACTATTTTGATTTTCCCCGAAGTGATTTCGCTCGAGCCTTCAGTCAATTGCCGTTGAATAACGAGGTCTTCGGAGAGATAAAATTGAATTTTTTTCAACTCATTGTCGCCCCAACCGCCTTCCTTGAGCATGTTGCTCGTGAATGGGCGCAAATCTGGTGCGCAAGAACTGAATGCTATAGCGATAGCCAAAAACTGCATTATTAAGGTTGTCTTTTTCATCATCTTTATTTTTAAATTTTTTGGTATGCTTTTGGTTAAACTCTATTGTTAAAACCGTTGTAAATTGTTTTGATAAAAATACAACATCGTGGTTTAATCACGAAACACTTTAATTTACTCTTAACACATTTTAACGGACTTTAACGTCACACAAACACCTACCAAAACGGATCGCAATTATTAATCAAAATGAATGTTTTTATCTCAGCTATTTTGGCTCAGATGAGAACGCACATAGAATTTTAAAAATGCGTATCCTATGAGAAATAGACCTTTTATTTATTTAAAAACGACCGTCCTTGCTTCCTTACTTTCGGTGGCTACTATGAAGGCGGCTTGCACTTACAATCAACTTTTGAGGGCAGAAGAATTTCCAATCGGCGTGATGCTGTCTTGGAGTACGGCGGCAGAGAGCAACAATTCGATGTTTATTTTAGAAAAATCTGAAAATGGCGTTGATTTTACGACTTCGGGAACGATAAAAGGGGCAGGCAATGTCAAAAGCGTTAAAAAATATAACTTTTTGGATGCACAGGCTTCTACTCAAAAAATTTATTATCGCCTCAAACAAGTAGATTTCGATGGCACTTCAAGCTACGGCGAGGTGATGAGTATTGATAGAAAATATCAAACCAACGTGATGCTCGTTCAAATGACAAGTGAAATGGTGTC
>JAYTMW010000470.1:0-12668 GCA_043728105.1 Saprospiraceae bacterium
TCATTTATGGTGTCCGCCAACCTCGGTTTTGGTTCATCGGATTGGTGGGCAGGTAAGTCCTTCGTGCCGTGGCGTGGTTGGACGATGCGCATCACCGAAGACGGAAAAATGGAGCCTTTTGCGGCAGGATTTCGCTCACCGTGTGGGATAGGCATGGTGGACGGCGAGTTTTTTTATGGCGACAATCAAGGCGATTGGATGGGTTCGGGCTTCATCATGCACGTCGAAAAAGGCGATTTTGTGGGGCATCCCGCTTCCTTAAATTGGGCTGAACTTGCTGGCTCAACGGTCAAAATGCGTAAAGAAATGGTACTTTCAAAGGTTGACCCACGAGATAATCCGAAAGTAAAACCTGAATATATCAAGGATGAACCGTTCACGACCATCTATGAAATGTCCACAAAAACGTATCCAGATAAGCAAATAAAAACACCAACGGTATGGTTGCCGCATGGTGTGTTGGGTGTTTCCACTTCTGAAATAATTACGGATGATACGAAAGGTACTTTTGGCCCTTATGCGGGTCAAGTTTTTGTTGGTGATCAAGGCATGTCGAAAATTGCACGGGTATTTTTAGAAAAAGTGAACGGCAAATATCAAGGCTGTTCGTTTGATTTTAAGAGCAATTTTCGTTCTGGCACGTTGCGGATGTGTTGGGGCAAAGATGGGGCGATGTACGTGGGCGGCACAAACCGTGGTTGGGGTTCAACGGGCAAAGAGCCGTATGGTTTGGAGCGCATGGTTTGGACTGGTAAAATGCCATTTGAAATGAAAGCCGTGAGAGCGATGTCCGATGGTTTTGAAATAGAATTTACGCAACCTGTCAACAAAACGACGGCGGAAAATGTGGATAACTACACGGCTTCGAGCTACACGTATAAATATCACCCTGTTTACGGCAGTCCGTTGGTAGATTTCAAAGAAAATGCCGTCCGTGGCGCAAAGGCTTCACCCGATGGTATGCGGGTGCGTATCGTGGTGGATGGTATGCGCTTGGGTTACATACACGACATAAAGCCCGAAGGCGTGCGCTCGACTGAGGGCAATCCGCTTTTGCACGGGGCAGGATATTACACGCTCAATGCGATTCCAGAAGGGGCAAAAGCGGACATCAAATTGGTGTCAGCAAAGAAGAAAATAGACGAATCAAAAATGGTTGATAAAGGCAAAGATGCCAACACGCCCGACAACCAAATGAAGGAAGCACGCCCAAATACTGAGGGGGTAGCCTTGTCGGATAAAAAAAGTAAAAAAGACAAAAAAGAAGATAAAAAAGTGGCTGTCAAACCCGTTATAGATGAGAAAGAAGTCAATAAACTGCTGTCAAAATGGACGTGTACTGCGTGTCATAAAACGAATGAAAAAGTAGTGGGCCCATCCTTTGCGGAGATTGCCAAACGCAATTACACGGTGGCTGAATTGACCCAATTGATTTGGGAGCCCAAGCCGTCTAATTGGCCCGAATACGAAACGCCGATGGCACCGATGGCGCACGTGCCGAAAAAGGATGTTGAGAAAATGTCGGCTTGGATTATTGCTTTGAAGAAGTGATTATTTCTGAATGAAAAATATCAATAAAATTAGTAGTTGAATGTACAAAACCTTGATAATCAACAGATTATCAAGGTTTTTTCGTGGAAATACTGAGGGGTAAAAATTCTAAGGTGCAGCGCACAACCTAATTTTTTTGTGAAAATACTGAGGGGGTATTTTAAAAATTCATCCGCAAAAATATTGAAAAAGTATTTGATTATAAACCAAATCTTTTTAACTTTGGATAAAATTAATCAAAAATAAAGAGCAATGCAAGAAGCAAACGAGCCGAGTGTAGCCTATTTAACTGCCGCCGAACACGCCGCAAAGGATGTTGCCATTCCAGAGGCCTTGATTTATGAAATGGTGAACGGAAAACCCATCTATTATCGGGGCTGGCGAGAAGTATTAAAAAACGAGAAAACTATTGAACAAGTTATGGCAAGCAGTTACATTCAGTCTTTCCTTATCAATGAAATCGCTTATGTTCTAAACAAGGATGGATTGAGGAAAAATTACATTATTCTGACCAACGAAGCTGGTTTGAAATTTAAAAAAGGCGATTGGCGGGCAGCCGATATTGCACTTTTGCTTAAATCCGTTATGAAAGGAATTAAGCTACACAATCATTATGTCGAGCAAAAACCGTCAATAATAATTGAGGTAGATACCAAAGCCGATGCTGACAATTTAGCCGCCTATTACAAAGATAAAACCAAGCATTTGCACAATGAAGGTATCCAAAAAGTGATTTGGGTTTTCACCGAAACGGAGCAAATCATGGTGGCTGAACCCGATAAGCATTGGGAGATTTTTGATTGGTCAGAAACGGTTGAGGTTGTCGAAGGCGTTGGTTTTAATGTGGCTGAGTTGATTGCTGATTTTAATGAGCAAGTCTGATGTGTTGTCGTAGCTTACGGATATATCCGAACCCGTCGAGACGGATTTATCCTAAACTTAAAAAGTGCCGTAGGCACGGCTCATATTGTCATGCTTTCAGCTTGATGATGCTTTGCATTCATAGCGGTGGATTTCAATCCGCCGAGCAATAAAACGAATTTTTAATTGAGTCCCATCGGGACGGTGCATTTAGTCTTTTATATGCGCCGTGCCTACGGCACTCAATGAGATTTTTTAGCCAATTCTCGGCGGATTGAAATCCGCCGCTATGAATGCAAAGCATCATCAAGCTGAAAGCATGACAATATGACCCGTCCCGATGGGACTATACAATTTTAATCGCACAGGTCGGTTTTATCTTTAATGTTTTTTCTGCAAAAATATATACATAAATAGTTGATTTTAAGTAACTTAAATAGTTATATATAAGAATAAACGATTTTTAAAAAATTCATAACTCATTGATTTTCAACTACTTCGACATTCTTTATTCCGTGTTTTTTTACCCGCCTTTGTCGGCAGACAGGTTCGATATTCACTTAGTTAATTTTTAAATTTCTTTAAACGCACCTTCTTTCAAAACGAAAAAAGCATTATCAGCCACCCCCCTCAGTATTTTTGCCTTTTCCAACAAATCTATTGGCTCAGTTTGCCCATCATCCGCTAAAGGGAAAGTGCTGTGGTGAATCGCCAAACTTTGTTCAGCATTCACATCCAAATGAATTTGTACCGCTTCTTCGGGCGAGCAATGAATGTTGCCCATGAACCATTCAGGCTTAAATGCACCAATTGGAATCAAAGCTAAACGCATTTTCCCAAATTTTTCACCTATTTGCTTGAAAAAAGCACCATAACCACTATCTCCCGCAAAGTAAATGTGACCATACTTTGTTGACACCACAAAACCTGCCCAAAGCGTTGCGTTTCTATCACCCGTGCCACGTCCCGAAAAATGTTGCGCAGGCACACAAGTAACTTTTACATTTTCATTAATAGAAACGTCATCCCACCAATCCAAGTCAACAGCGTTAGTGATGCCATGCTGTTTTAAGAATTTAGACACACCGAGAGGGGTAAAAATCAAAGGTTTATCCCGTTGCCAAATCTTCGGAAGGTTAATAATATCAAGGTGATCCCAATGGTTGTGGCTTTGCAAAATGACATCAATTTTCGGTAAATCTTCCATACGTATGCCCGCAGGTTTCATCCGCTTAGGCCCTGCCCATTGCACGGGGCTACATCGCTCATACCAAACAGGGTCGGTGAGAATATTCAACCCATCGAACTGTAACAAAACGGTCGAGTGACCGACGTAAGTAACCTTCAAATTTTCATTAAATACTGAGGGGGTCGGTTTTTCGCCAAACTGAAAATCTTTAACGGGATACCACACGCCTTTTTCTCGCTTTTCTCCTTGCCATTTCACGACATCATCGAGCTTCTTTGCGTTCAATCCGTTTGGGTTAAAGAATTGTTTACCGTCGAAATGATCACTCACGGCTCCTTCATATTTGGGTGCAGAGATGGCTCTGCCGATTGCAACAAAGAGTATAGGAATAGATATAATAATGCCTAAAATAATGTAAATCAACATTTAATGTATTATTTAAAATTAACATTTAATAAAAAATACATCAGCTGGGTAGAATTTATCAGATGCTTTTTAGGAAGACGATTGGTGAATGTCTAAATTTTAATTGACCGCAAATATCTATTTTTCCTGTAAATCAAAAGGGTCAAAACCCTTGTTGATTTTGACCCTTTGACGGTTGGCTTTTTTTTGCGCTGTGTTTGCCTTTTCTCTTTTTCTTGCTTCCACAACACCTCTTGGCACTTCGCTCGGCTTACGCTCTTTTTCTTTTTTCAAAGCCTTTTCAACATGGCGAATCAACTTTTTTTGAGCCAATTCCTTATTCGCCAATTGAGAACGTTCCGTTTGATTCGTGACTTGGAGAACACCTTCTTTATTGATATGATTTTCTAACTTATTGAAAATCAAGGTTTTCTCCGCCTCATTAAACGCCTCTGAAGCTGCCACGTCGAGCATAGCTTCCACTTTCGTTTCCACTTTGTTCACGTTTTGCCCGCCGCTGCCACCACTTCGGGCGGTGCGGTATTGGAGTTCTTTTTTTAAAATCTCGATATTCATTTTTTAAATTAATTAAGATATTTTTGAAATCGAGGTAATAACGCTTTTGAGGTTTAAAAAGTTCCTTTGGTTTCCGTACAATTTAGGCCCCTCAGTATTTAAGTGAAAAAAAAGGTATTTTGGGCATTGAAAATTTCGCAAAAAAAGAATCATAAAATAATATTAAATTATGAAATTTATAATAAAAATACTATTTAATTATAAATATTGTATAAATTTTATTAAAACATTATTAAATTAGCAATAAATTTGGCATTTCGTTGCGAATGTCGTTATCTTTGCCCTATAATTAATAAATGAAGTCATTTTAATGAAAATGCAAACCAAAATTGTGAGGTGATGAAATTGGCAGACATGCCCCCTTGTCTCGGGGGTGGGGAGCAACGGGATAAAATTCGAGCAATCGAAACCAACCGCCTTTTGAAGGTTCGACTCCTTCCCTTACAGCGATTTTAGTTTTTTAGGTCACATTGTGAGGTGATGAAATTGGCAGACATGCCCCCTTGTCTCGGGGGTGGGGGTAACAGGATAAACGCAAGGTATTTCGGGGTGGACCACCAGCGCGCGCACAACTGTCTTGCAGCTAACTGCTCCGTGGAGGTTCGAATCCTTCCCTTACAGCTAACTTAGTTTTTGAGTCTAATAAGTTTTATAAGACTACAAAAAAGGGTAAATTTTTTATGTGATTGGTTTAATGCAAATCTAAATCCGCAAGCCGCTTTTGTGCTTGCGGATTTTTTTTGTTTCAAGAAAAAACATCTCCAAGTTATTAAAAGTGTTTCTACATGCTATTTATTACGTAAAATGGCATTGTTTACTTACTTTTGCACGCTTTTTTGAAATTGATGTATGTTACAGTTTGATTTAAAAAAAAACGTACAACGTACTTCAAACTTTCTACCCCCTCAGTATTTTTGAATTTTCCTTGAGATTAATGAGGTTTTATATCTTAAAGGATTCACTTTCAGTATTTTATGAAGATGAATTATTCAATATTGAGCTGTAAAAAAATGAATTTTTGTTTTCCAATTGCCTTGATATAAAATGGATTTACGCACGCAGATAGACGTTGAAAAATTGCCCAAACATGTTGCTATCATCATGGATGGTAATGGGCGTTGGGCAAAGGAGAAAGGTAAAAATCGTGTTTGGGGGCATCGTGAAGGTGTTTTGACGGTGCGTGAGATAACGGAAGCTGCTGCAGAATTGGGTGTTGAGTATTTAACACTTTATACTTTTTCAACGGAAAACTGGAATCGCCCCGCCTTTGAGGTGAATGCTTTGATGACGCTTTTGGTGGAAACAGTAAAGTCAGAAATTTCAACGTTGATGAAAAACAATATTCGCTTGAAAGCCATTGGGGATATTGAAAAAATGCCATCGGCGACTTATAAAGCCTTGATGAGTGGTATAGAACAAACCCAAAATAATACGAAAATGACTTTGGTTTTGGCACTCAATTACTCCGCAAAGTGGGAAATACTGAGGGGGGTGCAACGCCTTGCTGAAAAAGCAGTGCGGGGTCAGATGAAGCCTTCGGAAATCACGGAGGAGATGTTTGAAGGAGAATTAACGACGGCGGGAATGCCTGACCCAGAGTTAATGATAAGAACGAGTGGTGAAACCCGTATTTCAAATTTTTTACTTTGGCAATTGGCCTACGCTGAGTTTTATTTTACGACAACGTATTGGCCTGATTTCAAAAAAAATGATTTTTATAAGGCTATTTTAAGTTATCAAAATCGAGAACGCCGCTTCGGGATGACCAGTGAGCAGTTGTAGATAATGATGATTGATGAAGTTGTTGTTGTTGACAAACAGGTTTAAGTTTGTTTATTGTTTCGTTAAAAAACTAAAAATATATGCGGCATGGGTGCGAAATGGCTATTTCATACGTTTCAATCCTGTTTCATAATAATACAGTGACTCAAATAACTAATATTCAATATTTTTTAAGCGTAAAAAAATATAAATAAGTAATAATGAAGAAAGCTATTATTTTCTTTTTTGGTGTAAACATACTTTTACTCTCAAACAAAACCACGGCTCAAATAGCCCCTAACGATACATTGCCTACGGCAGTTTATGGGCCTCAAAAAGACTATGAAATCGGAGGTGTGAACGTGACAGGCGCACAATACACGGACAAAATAGCCATCACGAGCGTGTCGGGATTGAAAGTAGGCAGTAAAATCAAATTTCCGGGTCCGGATATTCCTAAAGCAATTAAGGCTTTGTATAAGCTACGCTTGTTTGACAATGTTGAAATTGTTAAGGAAAAATCAATTGGTGATGTTGTTTTCTTTGAAATTCGTTTGAAAGAAAGACCCCATCTTACGACTTATAGCTACCAAGGTGCTAAAAAAAGCCAGCACGATGACCTTAATAATATCGTGAATCGCTTCATTCCGAAGGGTTCTATCATAACGGAAAGCAATAAATCGAATGTAAAAAATCGGATTGAGGAATATTATCAAGAAAAAGGTTTCTTGGATACAAAAGTGAATGTGGTTTCTTCTAAAGATGAAAAGCGAGCCAATGGCGAAAAATTGCTCGTAGAGGTCAATAAGAATAAAAAAGTTAAAATTCAGAATATTGCTTTTGAAGGCAATACGGCTCTTTCATCAAGGAAACTTAGAAAAAAGATGGATAAAACCCATCGCAAATGGAAAATATTTTCTTCTTCTAAATTGGTAAAAGAAGATTATGAAGACGACAAAAAGAAGATTTTAAAATACTATAATAATATTGGTTACAGAGATGCTAAGGTTGTGACAGACTCAGTTTGGCGTGAATCGGATGGAGACCTACAAATCAAGATGAAAATTGATGAAGGAAGACGTTATTACTTCCGCACTATCAATTGGAAGGGTAATTCTATCTATGATCCACAGGTTTTGACGCAGGTTTTGGGTATTCAAAAAGGAGATATTTATAATCAGGAACTCTTGGAACAACGGCTCAGATTCAGCCAAGACGGTCGAGATGTTTCCTCGCTTTACATGGACAATGGTTATCTGTTTTTTAATGTTGACCCAACGGAAGTGTCAATTGATGGCGATTCGATTGACCTCGAAATGCGTATTTATGAAGGCCCACAGGCGACAGTTGATAAGGTAATTATCAAGGGAAATGACCGCACGAATGAGCATGTTGTGCGTAGAGAATTGCGCACATTGCCGGGCGAAAAATTCAGTCGCTCACAAATCATTCGTTCGCAACGTGAGATTATTGCTTTGGGTTATTTCAATCAAGAAGCATTGGGTATCAATACACCCGTGAATCCGCAACGTGGAACAGTTGATATTGAATATAAAGTTGAAGAACGCCCATCTGACCAATTGGAGCTTTCCGCAGGTTGGGGTGGTTATGGCGTTGTGGGTACATTAGGTGTTTCATTCAACAACTTTTCTATCAAAAATATTTTCAAAAAAGAGGCATGGAGTCCGCTCCCACAAGGCGACGGTCAACGTCTTTCATTGCGAGCGCAAACAAATGGCAAGTTTTTCCAGTCATACAGTGCCTCATTCACAGAGCCTTGGTTGGGTGGCAAAAAGCCGAATTCATTGACAGTTGCAACGACTTATCAAGGGGTTGATTACGGATTAGGTCAGATACAATATAATGTGTTTAGTGGAAGTGTGAGTTTAGGTCGTCGTTTGAAATGGCCAGATGATTATTTTATTTCGAGTACGGCAATTGAATATCAAAGAATTGATATTGTGTCACAAGGTCAAGGTGGTAGCGGCGGTCTTTTAGGTTTCAGTGCGCAGCCCGGTGTATATAACGTTGTGTCTTTGTCACAAACGATTTCTCGTAATTCAATTTCTGACCCTTTATTTCCAAAAAGTGGCAGTCAAATATCCCTCATTTTCAAAGCCACTCCGCCTTACTCTTTGTTCAATAAAAAACGGTATGATGATTTGAGTGAAAGTGAAAAATTTAAATTTGCCGAGTATTTCAAATGGCGTATCAATGCCACTTGGTACACACCGATTATTGGCAAGCTTATTTTGAAAACGGATGCTAAATTGGGCTCTTTAGGATATTACAACAAACACGTGGGCGTTCCTCCTTTCGATAGAGTCATTTTGGGTGGCGATGGTTTGGCAAATAGACAATTCAATGTTATCGGTCAAGATATTTTGGCACTTAGAGGTTATGAAAACACGGATTTGCCGGGCAACAGTGGTACTTCGGGCACAGGTGGTGGTGGCACAACCTTCGCAAAATACACAGCTGAATTGCGTTACCCTTTAACGCTGAATCCTTCATCAACTATTTATGCTCATGCGTTTGTGCAAGGAGGTAATGTTTGGGAAAATTTAAGTGATTTCCGTCCGTTCGATTTGCGTCGTTCAGCGGGTATGGGTCTAAGGGTTTTCTTACCGATGTTTGGTACTTTAGGTTTTGACTACGGTATCGGTTTCGATAAACCTAAATTGCAACAATCTGGTGCTAAATGGACAGATTTTGGTCGCTTTAGCATCATCTTAGGTTTTGAACCTGATTAAGATTGAAAGACTAAAATAGCAAAAATACTGAGGGGGTAACCATTTTGACAATGGTTACCCCCTCAGTATTTTTCGAAATAATTAAGATAAAAACTTACAAAATAGGCTTCAACGTCTTCCAAATACTTTCAACGATAATTTTATTTCCTGCTTCCGTTGGATGAATACCATCTTTCTGATTGAGTTCAGCAACGCCACCCACACCTTCAAGAATGAACGGAATTAAAGGTAGATTATTTTTTTTAGCCAGCATTGGATACATGTTATGAAAGTCGCTGATGTACTTTTCACCCATATTGCGAGGTGCTTCCATGCCCGCCAACACGATTTTTATCGAAGGGTACTTGGCTTTCACTTTATCAATGATGCTTTGTAAATTTTTAATGCTCGATTCAGTATTGATGCCTCGCAAAGCGTCGTTGCCACCCAATTCAAGCACAAAAATATCAATCGGTTGTTGGCTAATCACGAAATCTACTCGCCCATTGCCGCCCGCCGTGGTCTCGCCGCTTAGCCCTGCATTGATGCACGTATAAGGCATTTTCAAAGAATCGAGCCGACTTTCCATCAAGCCCACAAAGCCTTTTGAGACATCTTCTAAGCCATAAGCTGCCGTCAGACTGTTGCCGAAAAACATAATATTTTTCTTTGCAATGGATTGATTATCAATGGATTGCGTTGTTTTTGTATCAGCCACTTTAGTTTCAGTTGTGTTTTTACAACTTGAAAACAAAAGAAAAATGGGTAATATTTGAGCGATTATTTTTTTCATTTTTTCTATTTTAAAACTATATCCTAAATTTGAAAATTCGTTAAATTTATTACTCAAATTATCCTATTTGAATTCAATTTCAATCATCGAACCTTGCAATATAAAATGCACAAAACAGCGAATTGTTTCCGTTTTGAATAATTGAGCTGCTGTCTTTTTAGCTAAAAACAATTGAGTAGCAAAACGCAAAGCCTCTTGTTTATTTCTACTTATTTCACCTGTAAAATCACAATTTTGGATTAAAAAAAGGGCCTCCTTCCCGACAGAATCGGGATTTCCTTCGTCAACAGTATTTTCACCTAAAATATCAATTTCAGTCTCAAACAAACGCTCATTAAAATGATTGCGTAGTGGATAGCCTTTGGCAATTTTTTGAATACCTTTTTTTTGTTTTAAAAAATCAAAATAAAGCTCCGTTTGCCTTATCAGTTGTGAAAATTCAACCATTTTTGATACCTCAAAACGTTCGCAAAGTGCATTGGCGGTTATGTAATTTTGTTTGGCATCATCACCGTGCGCCATCATGTAGGAGGCAAAAGCCTTTGCTACGAGATATGATTTTCCGTCTTCTTTCAAAATTAAGGGCGAGGCATACCCCTCAGTATTTTGAATTTTAATTTCGACTGCATCAAATAAATCTCTCAAATATTCATTCTCAGTCTCTATCCGATAAGAGCGATATTTTGGCTCTTTCTTACCCGTCCGTTCTTCAATGAAAGGAATTGTTTCGGTTTGAGGTTGGGCGTAACCAAAATCTTTGGCGTACCAAAAATCTTCATAATCCTTCGTGAGGTACTTATCAGCCCATTGAAAAGGCGTGTCGTTGCCACCATCAAGAGTTGGAAAATCTTCATTTTTATGCCAAGTGCGATTGAGCCAACGGGTAGAAGTCTGCGAAGTAGGAAAAATGAGATAATCCCTCGCACGAGTCACACCCACGTAAAGCAAGCGGGCTTCCTCCGAAAGTGCGGCAGCATTGGCTTTACGTTTGGCTTGGGAGGCATTTATTTTTTCTTCTAAATCCGTGTTTTTAATTTGATCTGCATACGGATTTACCCAAAAACGCAACCAACGATTGCCCAAAATATTGTCCAAATCTACCCCCTCAGTATCCGACTCAATGCCAATGCCAAAGACATCATCCCGCAAATTATTTTCTAAATTTGAGAGAATTACAACAGGATATTCCAAGCCTTTTGAACGATGATATGTCAACACATTTACAGCGTCAAACCCTTCGCCACTACTTTGTTTATCAGCTGTTCTATCCACCAAATTGGCCAACCAAAGCATGAATCCACCAAGCGAAGCGGCGGTGTGCAAGCGGTTACAAGCATTTTCATATTCTAAAGAAAACTTACGTATAACATCCACATTATCAAGTCTTTGCGCCGCATTTCCCCACGCAGCGATGATGCGGCGCAGGTCTAATTCTTCTATCACTAAATTCAAAATTTCGTTGGAAGAACTCTCTACCGTATCTCTCCGAAGGTCGCTTATTTTTTTGATAAACTCATTTTCGTGCGCCCATTTCCAATCATAATTGTCTTCACCGATGCGCTCTAAAAAAGCCAAACGATCTTCTATTATTTCGGATAATTCGAGCCGTTCGGCCAAGAGCAAAATCTCTGCAACTGCCAACGAATCGTGCCGATTTAAGATGTAGCGCAGCACTGCCAATATCAAAGTTGCTTCCGCTGTTTCCAATAAACCTGTACGAGCCATGGCAGCCTTCAAACCCACTCGATGGAGCGCATCTGATAAATTTTTTCCTTGGTCGTTGGTGCGGCAAAGTATGGCAATATCGCCTGCCCGTGCTGCCCTATATTCTTTTTCTCCTTTGGGTAAAATTAAATTTTCTCTTGATAAAAATGTTTTGATTGACTCCGCCATGCAGTTTTCGACCCAACCACCGCCTGGCTGCCTTTTTTTACCTTCGCCACCATCATCAAAATTAAAATGCCAATGAATCAGCGCATCCGTTTGTTGTGGGCCGTTGGTTCTTTTGGCATACAAAGCCACTTGTTCGATGGGCAAATCATTAAAAGCCTTTGTGAAAAGAGCATTAGTGACCGCCACAATGTCGGGGCGACTGCGCCAAGAATCCTTCAAAATATCTTCGTCTTTGATGCCCACATGTTCAATAATGGCGTTCATGAGTCGGGGTTCTGCACCTCTAAAACCGTAGATACTTTGCTTCGGATCGCCTACCCAAATGGAGTGTTTTGCTATTTTTGACAGTTTGAAAAACATGTCTAATTGAATGGGGCTGGTATCTTGGAACTCATCCACCATCAACAAATCCAACTCATCTTTTAAGACCTCCGATACTGAGGGGCTCGCTAAAAGATTGCGTACCAAAACCTCCATATCCGTATAATCAATCAAGCCTCTTTGCTTCTTAAAATGATCATATTCGGCAATAGCTTCGATGACTATTTCAAACACATTATCAATATACTGTTTTATATCTTCTTGAAAATCAACAAATTGCGTGTGTTTTTGCGCATAATCAATTAAGTCTTCGAGGTAATCTTTACTCTTTGCGCCGACTTTTATTTTAGTCAATTTCACCCATTGATGCCACTGTAAACTGTTGCGTTGGCGCAGGTCATTTCGGATTGTTTTGAGTTCACCGATGCCATCGGCAGTCACTTTGGTTGCGTCGCCGTTGCCTTCAAGTGCGTCAATGGTTTGGGCTAATAAATCAAATATTTTTGTATTATAATCAACGCTTGAAATGGAAACAGGCTCACCCAAAAATGCTTTAAAACTGATGAACGATTGCTCTTTGCTGCGC
>JAYTMW010000471.1:0-1598 GCA_043728105.1 Saprospiraceae bacterium
AAAAATACAGTAAAGATTTCGATTGCTCGATTTTGATAGGATTTAAATACTTCGTTTTGCTTAAAAAAAAGTTGAGCTGCCTCTTGATTTTCCCAAACAGCAAGCAGACCATACACTCCAAAATCAGGTATTAAATTAAAGCCCTTGCCTGAGCCTGCACCAAACATTTTGATAAAGGAAACACCTTTTATATTGGCTGTTTGAGTATTTAAAAAAACTTTTTTTCCCATTTGGGTGAAAGCCCACCAACGGTTTTTAAAGCCTTGAAATCGAAAAAAAGTAATGCTAACAATTTGTTTCAAAATAAAATTTAGTTTTATAAAGCGTTGTAAATCAATTTTTTATAAGATTTTTAACAAAAAAAACATTTAAAAGTTGTAATTACTTAGCCCCCTACCCAGAGTTGATTAGTTCTAAAAAGGTGCAGCGCACCGTAATATTGGTAGTAAATTTTATTCGGATTCATTAAGGTGCAGCGCACCGAGACCCTATAATATGTCGGTGCGCTGCACCTTACGAACGGGGCTTGATTGGATGCTACAAATATTACGGTGCGCTGCACCTTCAGAACCAATCAACCCTGATATTAGTGGGCTAAGGAGTTATTAAAAGTTGTCAATACTGAGGGGGTATTTGTTAAACTTAAAGGGCGATCCAGAATTGGAGCAACTTTTGTTTTATTTATATTAAAATTGTAAATAATTTTTATTTTAACCTAATATGAATGATACCGTATAAAATAAACGGTTAAATTTGCGTTAATCTGTTAAATGAAAAACCATGTTTAAGATATTCAAAATCCTCATTTTTACATGCTTTTCTCTTAATCTTGCAGCTCAAACGGCTGCTTCACTCGAAATTCAAGCACGCAAAACGCCCGATAAGCGAGAGAAAATGGCACTGCTCTACAAGGCGGCAGAGCGATATTTGGGAGCAAATCCTGATAAAGCATCACAATTAGCACATCAAGCATATATCATTGCTATTGAAGATTTAAAGGATTATACGATGGCAACACGTGCTGCCTTTTTAAATGCAGAAGGTTATGCTCGACAAAGAGAATGGAGTAATGCCAAATTTAGATATAATAGAAGTAAAGAAAATGCTCAAAAGACAAATGATGTGGATTGGACAATTCGGTCGCTCATGAAAATGTCGGATATGGCTAAAAATGAAGGCAATGCTGCCGAAGCAGAAGCCTTTAGAAATCAAGCCAATGATCTCAAAAAACGCCCAAATGTCACTGCGAACGGAGCGCGGCAGGAGGGGGTAGCTGTTTCATCCTACGGCAATCGCCCTACGGCAGCCACATCTTCAAATCCATCAACGGCTTCTACAGCCTTGGCTTCACCTACAGCCAATCGTTCAGCACCGACCAATCAAGGGGAGATGAACACGTTGCGCGAGCAATTTCGCAAGCAAACCGAGCAGCTTGAACGAGATAGGCAACGCATGATTAGCGAAGTAAATATGCTGAAAAAAGAGAAAGAATCGTTGAACAATGGCATGACTCAATTACGGGTAAAAGAAAAAACATTAACTGAGGAGACAGAGCAAGCGAAACATACTATTGCTCAAAAAACGCAACAATTAGCCGT
>JAYTMW010000472.1:0-7763 GCA_043728105.1 Saprospiraceae bacterium
CTGTTTGCAAGGTTTAATCCACGTCTTCATTTTTATCCTTTTTCATTTGTTTTTTAAATAAATATTTTAATTTTAGCTTTGTAAAGTATTGATTATCAATATATTATATTTTTTATGTAAAATTTTTATTTTTATAAATTTTTATTAAAAAAATAATCACCCAATCACTCTATCACTCAATCACACATTTTTATCTTTGCGCTCATCATGCAAACGGCAAGAATCATATCAGAAAAAGAGAAGTTCGATCTGACCATCGAACGCCTCTGTTATCATCTCATCGAGGACTATGATGGGTTTGAGGATACCTGCATCATTGGCATCCAAACAGGTGGTGTGCAATTGGCTTCTCGTATCCTCGAAAAACTAAAAACCATTATGCCTGATGCCGACATTCCGTTCGGCAAATTGGACATTACTTTCTATCGAGACGATTTCAGAACGAGTAAAAAACCTTTAGCGGCTAACATCAATGAGATGTCGTTTATCATTGAAAATCAACGCGTTATACTTGTTGATGATGTGTTATATACGGGTCGTTCGGTGCAATCAGCTCTCACTGCGCTCAATCATTATGGTCGCCCGCATTCCGTGAAATTATTGGTTTTGGTTGACCGAAGATTCAATCGGCAAGTACCTGTCAGACCTGATTATATTGGTTTATCAATTGACGCTCTGAACGATGCTTATGTGAGTGTGGAATGGCAAAATACTGAGGGGGCCGATAGGATAATTATAAAAGAATAAAAAATAAAAATGACGGATAGACAACTCTCTACAAATCATCTCTTAGGCATAAAAGACCTAACACCTGATGACATCAATCTCATTTTTGAGACCGCTGATCAGTTCATTGAAGTCATTAACAGACCCATCAAAAAAGTGCCTTCGTTGAGAGATACGACCATTGTAAATCTCTTTTTTGAAAACTCCACACGTACCCGTATCAGTTTTGAATTGGCTGAAAAAAGATTATCAGCGGATGTTTTGAATTTTTCGGCTTCGGCTTCTTCGGTGTCAAAAGGCGAAACACTTTTAGATACAGTGAATAATATTTTGGCGATGAAAGTAGATATGGTGGTTATGCGGCATCCTGCTCCCGGTGCGCCCCATTATTTATCGAATAAAATAAAAGCCAGCATCGTCAATGCAGGTGACGGCACCCACGAACATCCCACGCAGGCCTTGCTCGATGCCTATTCCATTCGCCGCCAGTTGGGTGAAGTAGTCGGTAAAAAAGTAGCTATTTTTGGCGACATTTTACACTCACGAGTTGCTCTAAGTAATATCTATTGTTTGAAAAAATTAGGGGCGGAAGTGACTGTTTGTGGGCCTCCAACTTTGATACCAAAACACATCGAAAAACTCGGCGTAAAAGTGTCTCATAATGTGCGTGAAACCTTAATGTGGTGTGATGTGGCAAACGTTTTGCGCATACAATTGGAGCGTCAAGATATTAAACTTTTCCCTTCTTTGAGAGAATATGCGCAATACTTCGGTATCAATAAAGAATTGATAGAAAGTATTGATAATCAAGTAGTTATCATGCATCCTGGCCCCATAAATAGGGGTGTCGAAATCACTTCTGATGTGGCAGATTCACCCAATTCAATTATACTCGATCAAGTGGAAAATGGGGTAGCGGTGCGGATGGCGGTGCTTTATCTTTTGGCGGCGAGAAGGGATTGATAATCATCTTTTTTTTATCATTTAACCAAGAATTGCACTTACAAAAAATGCTTTCCGAACTAAATTGGAAAGCATTTTTTCGATGTAAAAGCCCAAAATACTGTTGAGCTCAGCGAAATCCCGCACACTTGCGGGGAGGGGGTAATCCTCTTATTCATCCACTTTCAAAACCTTCTCTCTTACCCGCTTACCATCCATCGTTATTTCCACGATGTACATCCCCGCTTGAGCATTGAACATATCAACATTAAGGCTTCCTGTAACATTTTTATACTTAGAAATCAAACGCCCCAATACATCATAAACATTCACTTCTTCAGCATAGGTTTCTGATTCAAACGAAATAACCAAATCGCTGCGCACAGGATTTGGCGCAAGAATTACCTTCGTTTTACTTTCCGATTTAATACTTATGACGTTACTATATGACTCTTTACCATCAAAATCTTGCTGCCGCAAACGATAATAGGAGAGTCCTAAAGGCGTTGCGTCTTGATAATCGTAAGACAATTGGGTGTTACTATTACCCGATCCTTTTACATAACCTATTGATAACCAATGTTTTGTGTCGTAACTGCGCTCAATTTGGAAGCCCATATTGTTTTTTTCAGAAGCCGTTGTCCAATTCAATTGGTTTTTACCTTGTTGAAACTTACCCGTAAAATTGAGTAACTCAATAGGTAAGGCACAGCTCGCTCCAGTTCTGTAACAGTTTTTGTTAGTCATTGACATGGTAGTTGGAGTAAACGGAACAAACGGATTCATCAACGACGTTCCAGGAGTTAAGAATGTTGGATCTAAATTGTCGTGAACTAAACCGATAGTATGCCCTAACTCATGCCCATACAAAGACTGCGTAGTGCCAGCTTCAATGACTAAGGCACGACCATTTGACGTAGGGGTACAACTTCCTATCGAGGCATAACCAGCAAAATTAGCCATATCAAGGCTTGTGATGCCAACCACTAAATCGGCTTGACTAAACCAACCTTGATTGTTAGCACTGGTAACTAAATCTGAGAGCATAGTTTGTGCGTTAGTTG
Organism: Saprospiraceae bacterium; assembly: GCA_043728105.1. Lineage (GTDB taxonomy): Bacteria > Bacteroidota > Bacteroidia > Chitinophagales > Saprospiraceae > JAAFJT01. The sequence continues at coordinate 2,733 of JAYTMW010000472.1, forward strand.
AGGTTGTAAATGGAAAGTCAGTGCGAGCATTTACCTGTTGAAATGTTACCTCGCAAGCATTCGTTCCAGAAGCACAGCTTTTTATAAACGCTTGTGCGGTTGCCAACGAAAGGGCGGATGTAGTGGTAGTATAATCAAAAACGACAAAAACAGTAACAACGTCACTTCGAGTACGCAAGTGGTTAGTAGTCCCTTTGAGCATTCTGCGCCCTTCTTCGGGTGTAAGTTTTCCAGCTTTCACCGCTTCATTGATGTATTCATTGAAGTGTTGATTACTGCCACAGGTTTGAGAAAAGGTAGGATTTAAAGAAAAAGCGAGGGTTAAAATGCTTAAAACGGCTTGTAATATCTTATTTTTCATTGAAATCGGTTTAGTTAAATTAGAATAACAATATATATAATCCCAAAGTTATTTAAAACATTGTGATAAAAAAAGTAATAAATAATAATCTAACAAAAAAAACGCCGACACCCTCAAAATACTGAGGGGTCGGCGTTTTACCCAATAAGAGAATCATACAAACTAAAAACTAATTTTTTTTGGTGATTGAGTGATTAGGTGATTGAGTGATTAGCTTTTAATCACTAATCACGATTCACCAATCACTTTTTCACTAATTCGTTCTCCACCGTTGCGTTTTTTGAATCCGCTTTTTTTGTTCACCACAAAGACAGATGATAAACAGCGAGTGTCGTTTTTATTATTAACTCCATATTCTCGCTACACTATTTTTTAGTTTTTAGAAGTTGGGTATAGTAGGAAAATTATCAACTATCCGTTATCCACTATCCACTAAAAAACAGCTCTATCACCGTAAGTGCCATATTTATGACAGATACGCTTTTGGCAAACAGTTACAGGCTTTTTTCGGTTTTACCCTTTTATAACTTGGACGATAAGTGAGGCGGTTCTCTCACTTTTTTTGATGCAATGAAGATGTTTCGCTTCAAATACTCAAAATACTGAGGGGTATGTCCAAGAGCCTAATTTCACAACGGTTGTATCAGAACTTGTATTCGTAAATCATTGATATTCAATATGTTAATCGGTTTTTGAGATGTAAGCCATCTCGTTTTTTTGCATCTGCGAAATATGCCTTTCAGCATGTTTTGCTAAAAAATATAAGTAACTATACACATCTATTTTACCTAAATCATTAACGCTCATCATAGTCGTTTGCAACACACCTTCACCGTTTTGTATTTTATTTAACACATCCGAACATTGAGCCAATTGGTTTTTCAAATTTTCCCTCAAAATACTGAGGGGGGCGTTGCCAATGGGTTCCATGTGTTCAGGTCGCATCCAATTAAAGGATTTATGAAGCCCAATTTCATTCAATTTTTCTATCGGAAAATCATAATCAACGGGCATGTTATTGAGATGCAAATCCACGCTATTTTTCACAGCTTTTGTCGCTCCTTTTTCAATAATAATGAGCAAAAAATGATTGGTCAAATAGATGTGTTCCAATATTTCGTCAATTGTCCAACCGCCATTTTGTGGTCTAAATTGTCTTAAATTAGCGGGCTTTTCAAACCAATTATCAACATCTCGAAAAACTTTTGACAGGTTGATTTTGACGATTTCTATAAATGATAAAATATTATAATTCATATTTGCAACTATTTGAAAATCAATGTTTTAATCATCACTGTACTTCAATAAAAATTCAGGATTAATAGACTTAAAAGACACCCGACCAATAGCATCATTTGATTCAACCAAAGGACGAATCACAATGCCTTCACGAATAACATCCGCTTTTAAAACGGATTTTCCCAACGCTTTTTCGACCAATTTTGGAATGTCATTTTCCAATAAATAATCGTTCTCCAAAACGGGGACGATGTTTAAATCCAATTTTTCAAGCGTCTTTTTAAAATCTTCAAAGCCTAAAAAAGCATAAGTATCAATGTTGAAAACGTTAAAAAAGTATACTTTTTGTCCTTTTAGTGCATATTTATTGCCTTGAACCCCTTCACCAATCAACTCACCTTGAATCGCAAAATTGCCGTTGAGCGACCGTAATTTGTTTTCAATATCCAAAGCATGAGCCAATTTCCAATACGTATTTTCGTCGCTTTCCAACAATTCAAGATTACGACTACACACGCCAAATTGACCGTTGCGGATGAAATAAGTGGCACTTGAACCGTCTAATTTTTCTGTCACAAAACACTTTTCGCCTTTGTAGCGTGTCAATAAATCCTCCAAAACTTGAACCCGTGTTTCGTCTGTTTTTGGAATAAATGAAGGAAAATTACCTTTCATTATACCCGCTAAACTTGCAGGAATGGGCGGCTCATATTTTACAATACCTAAAATATCGGTGACATCTACCCCCTCCCCGAAAGCATCGGGATTTCGTTCCTCAACAGTATTTGGCGCATTTTCGGGCAAAAAAGACAACGGTAAACAGATGCCTTGTGAGATTTGACCCCGCAAACGAATGGTACGTACCCGCATACCACGAGGCTTCAAAAATTCAAATTCTGGACGGGCAGGCATCAAGCAATCAATCTCGCAATAAATGCACAAATCACCGACTTCAAATTCGCCTTTTTTGACCACCAATTGCCAACCTAAAACGGTTGCTCTTACGATAGCATCAGCGTTTTCAATCGGCTCTAATGCCTTGATGCGTTGGATGCTTGCCAATTGTCTCATTGTTAAAATTGTTTTAGTTGTGAACTTGATTTTGTTTTAAATTAAAAAATAATTATGATTATAATGTGATGATATTCAATTAGTTATGCAATTGGAAAAAAGTTGCGGCAGCAACAACCCACAAAATGCACCGCCGCAAATATAACCAATCAAGAATCCTCCTTCTTGGTACTTTCGACTGGAATCGAACCAATAATACAGCCGTATCAGAGCTGCGTCATACCGTTTAACGACGAAAGTAAAATATTTAAAAGTGATTTGGTGATTATGTGATTAGTGATTTATTCACACAATCACCAATCACCAATCACTTTTAATTTTTGAAAATGAAGCTCAAAACAGAGCGATATTTTCGTAAAATAGCCATACCACATATCGTATAATCAGCCGTTGCCGTTATGTATTGGTTGCCCAAGTAAGCCAAAGAGAGCAACATTAAAAGTTGCAATTCTGGCTTGAAGCGTAATGCGACACCCCTCAAAATCAACAGGATGACCACTACACGGAATCGAAAAAGATTGTACGTCATCATGAGTCGCAATTGTTAATTGTTTGAAAAATTATTGAGTTATTGGGTTATTAATTTTTAAGTTATTTGAAGTTCGCTGGACTTGAATTAACTTAATAATTAATAACTCAATAACCAAAAGTGGACGCAACGGGACTCGAACCCGCAACCCCGAACTTATAAGATTCGCACTCTAACCATTGAGCTATACGTCCTTTTCAAGACATATATCAGGCTCGTATGCAATAGGTGATAAAAATAAAGACTTCATAATAGATTGATTTTCAATTGTTTATAAATAAATGCGGACTCGGTAGGATTCGAACCTACGACCTGACGGTTAACAGCCGACTGCTCTACCACTGAGCTACAAATCCGTTTCTTCATAGGTAATGAGTAATAGTTAATAGGTAATATTACTCATTACCCATTGCTCATTACCCATTAATAAAAAGTAGTCCTTATCAGATTCGAACTGATACTGACGTGCTTCTAAGACACGTGCCTCTTCCAATTGGGCTAAAAGACTGTTTTTTTAATGATGAAATATGAATAATAAATGATGAATTTTTTGCGCAAATACTGAGGGGGTATTCATCATTTATCATTCATGTTTCATCATTAAAACTTCATCATTAAATCAAGCAAGGACGGCAGGACTCGAACCTACAACTTTTAGTTTTGGAGACTAAATTTCTGCCAATTGAATTACATCCCTAAATAATATGTGGACCGAGTGAGAATCGAACTCACCGCAGCATGATTGCAAATCACGCTCGCCAGCCTTAGAACATGCCAGCCCAAATTCGTACAGGAAGTCTGACTCGAACAGACACTCTCATGCTCCCAAAGCATGCCTTCTACCATTGAACTACTCCTGTATTTTTTAAAGTGGAAACGGTAGGACTTGAACCTACAGAGTCGTAAAACACGTGATTTACAGTCACGCCCGCTACCAAATTACGGTTTACATTTCCTTTTCTGAGTAGGTTATTGAGTTATTAGGTTATTGAGTGACTTACTAATAACTTAATAACCTAATAACCCAATAACTAAATTTAGCGGAGACTGAGGGAATCCAACCCCCACACGCTTGCACGCTTCACCGTTTTCAAGACGGCTAACCTTTGTCCATTGGAAGCCTCCGATTTTGGAATTAAAAATTAAGAGTTGTTGTAAGTGGTTTTGGGATTGTAGCTTACGGATAAATCCGTAAGCTACAATCTGAAAACTACTTTCACTTCCGCATAATCTAAAATTAAGAAATAAAAATTGCGTAAGTATTTGATTATCAATTGTTTAGAAAAAATACTGAGGGGTATTAGCTAAACCGAATTTATTTTTTGTCATTCAGATTGAATCTCTTTTTTGCTTTTTTTAGCACTTTTAAGCGAAAAAGAGATTCATTTTGAATGACAAAAGCCATAAGCGGAAATTGTAGGAATCGAACCTACGGATCAGCTTTCACCGACCTAACGATTAGCAGTCGTTTGCATTACCACTCTGCCAAACTTCCGTATTATGTAGCGGCTGATTTATCTGCCGATTAAGGCGGTTCGACAGATAAATCAGCCGCTACATCTGTACTCTCGACGGGGTTCGAACCCGCAATCTCTGCTGTGAAAGAGCAACGGCTTAACCAATTCGCCTACAAGAGCATTTATCATTCATACTTCATCATTAAAAAAAATTGTGACCGCAGTAGGACTCGAACCTACAACCTACGGATTAAAAGTCCGTGGCTCTACCAATTGAGCTATACGATCTCACGCTTTCGAGATTTTCGAGATTTACGCTTCATAACTTATTGATTTTAAATTGTTTATAAATAAAATTAATCACTAATCACTAA
>JAYTMW010000473.1:0-3067 GCA_043728105.1 Saprospiraceae bacterium
GATAGCCGTTTGCATTTTTGCTTTTTATCAAATTATGCCCCGCATTTTTGACATAAAAGACGTGCAAGCAACGCAATTTAAACCCGCTTGGTGGAATCCGTTCGTGCCGCCGATATGGTTTGGGGGCATGGTTGACACGGCGGCTACGTTTCTTTTTGATGGTTATCATTTAGGTCTTATTGCTTTGGGTTTGATGGTGCCGTTGGGTGGTTTGTGGTGGATGAATCGTTCTTTTTCAACTGTTTTTACGCAAAAACTGTCGGGTATGAGCATGGATGTGAAGACGCAAACTGCCGAAGGTACCCCCTCAGTATTTTCAACAAAAAATGACTTATCAAGCCGTTTTGCGAGTTGGTTTACGAGCAACCCGATTGAAAGCGGCGTGTTCCAGTTAGTATGGCGGCAAGTGACTCGTGACCGTAAAATACGCTTGCGCATCTATCCACAATATGCGTATGTTTTGGTCATGATTGTTGTCATCATGTGGCGTTCTTTGGACAATGAAGAAGGCTTGGCTGTTGCTTTGGAGCAAATAAAAGATTCTCGTTGGTATCTATTTTTGATTTATTTTGGTTCAACTATTTTATCCGCCGCTATGACACTTGTGCCTTACAGCGATGATTACAAAGCGGCTTGGGTCTATTATGCCATGCCGATTGAAAAACCGGGCAATGCTTTGATTGGCTCACTAAAAGCACAATTTTTCAAGCTATTTATGCCTTTTTACTTATTTTTAACCATTTTGATATTAAGCCTTTGGGGTATAAAAACATTGGACGATATTGTTTTTGGCTTGTGTAGCATTATTCTTTTAGCACTCATTACGGCTATTTTGATGAAGCCTTTACTACCCTTTTCGGAACAAGGCAACGCACAGGAACAAAGCGGTGGTTTCATCAGAGGTATGTTGTCATTTTTAGCTTTTGGGGCTTTTGCTTTTGTCCATTATTTGGTGACATTATTACCCTATGTAGTATCTGGCTTAATTCCATTTCAAATATTAGCTATTTATTTTTTGATAAAAGAATACCGTGATACGCCGTGGGAAAAGGTGAATATTGCGAGTATTTGAGATAAATTCAAACATCATGAATCGTAGAGATTTTATTAAAAAAACGTCTGTTATGAGTAGTGTCTTAATGACAAATGAAACTTTTGCAAAACCTAATTTTTCTATTCCTGCGGATTTTAAACTGACGATGTTGGCAACCAATTGGGGCTTTCAAGGCAGCATAGATGATTTTGCAAAAAAAGCGAAAGAAGAAGGTTACGACGGCGTAGAACTTTGGCTTCCCGACCAACAAAAAGACCGTGATGCTATGATGAATGCCCTGTCAAAAAACGGTTTGAAGTACGGTTTTTTATACGGAGCAGGAGATAAAGATTTTAAGCAAAATTTTGAAACTTTTGAAAAAATGCTCTCCATTGGTTTGGCTTTGAAGCCTATGTTTTTCAACAGCCATTCGGGTAAAGATTTTTTTGCCGCCGACCAAGCCAAAGCTTTTTTTGACTTAACAACAAAAAAATCGAAGGAAACGGGTATCCCTATTTATCACGAAACACATCGGGGCAGATTGTGTTTTGCGGCGCATATTACAAGGGATTTTATTAAAAACAACCCCAATTTGCGCTTAACATTGGATATTTCGCATTGGTGCAACGTCCACGAATCGCTTTTGGAAAACCAAGCCGAAACGGTGGCTCTTGCGCTCGCTCATACCGACCACATCCACGCACGGGTGGGGCATCCCGAAGGCCCGCAAGTGAATGACCCACGTGCACCCGAATGGAAATCGGCATTGGATACACACTTGGGTTGGTGGGATAAAGTGGTTGAAGAAAAGGCTAAAACAACCAAACAAATTACCATTTTATCGGAGTTTGGCCCCGTGGATTATATGCCCGCACTGCCTTACACCCGCCAACCGCTTGCCGATCAATGGGGTATTAATGTGTATATGATGAAGATGTTGCGGGAGCGTTATAAGGATAAGTAGAGTTATTTTTATTTAGAAAAATATTTTATATTAAATTTAAAATAAATATATAATTCATTGAAAATAAAAGACTTAACCCAATTTTTAGAAACCGTCGCCCCCGCCCAATATCAAGAGGGTTACGACAACGCAGGGCTTATTGTGGGCAATCCAAACGAACCCATAAAAGGCGTTTTGGTCTGCTTAGATTCTACGGAAGCGATTATTGAAGAAGCGGTGCAAAGAGGTTGCAATGTCGTTGTGGCGCATCACCCAATAGTTTTCAAGGGTTTGAAGCGGTTGAACGGCAAAAACTATGTTGAGCGCACCATCATAAAAGCGATACAACATAACGTAGCGATTTATGCCATTCACACCAATCTGGATAATATGTTTCGACAAGGCGTGAACACCAAAATTTGTGAACGTTTGGGTTTAACAAATCTGAAAATCCTTGCGCCCAAGCGGCAGACTTTGATGAAACTAACCTTTTTTGTCCCCACCGACAACACACAGTCCGTTTTGGACGCACTATATATGGTGGGTGCGGGTCAAATCGGCAATTATCAAAATTGTAGCTTCCGTACTGAGGGGGTCGGCACGTTCAAACCAGTGGGCGAGGCGCAACCGCACATCGGCAGTTTGGATATAGATGAAAGCGTGGTAGAGCATCGGGTAGAAGTTATTTTTCCTTCTTTTTTAGAAAATAAAATAGTATCCGCCTTGAAACGTGCGCATCCTTACGAAGAAGTTGCCTACTATTTGCATCTTTTGGAAAATGAAAATCAAGAAGTCGGCAGTGGCATGGTCGGCGAGTTGGCAGAGGCTATGGCGGAGACGGATTTTCTCCATTTTTTGAAGCAAACCATGCAAGCGGGCGTTGTGCGCTATACGCATCCTTGCGGTAAAAAAGTGCAAAAAGTAGCCGTTTGTGGGGGCGCAGGGGGCTTTCTGTTGAATAATGCAATAGGCGCAGGTGCAGATGTGTTTGTGACGGCGGACTACAAATACCATGAGTTTTTTGATGCCGATGGTAAGATAATGATAGCCGATATAGGGCATTATGAGAGCGAACAATTCACAATCGAACT
>JAYTMW010000474.1:0-3091 GCA_043728105.1 Saprospiraceae bacterium
ATTTACAAATTAGGCATTATTCTCATCTTTTTTTCCATTCCCGATTTATCGCTCAAAGCTCAGGGTGTCGTTTCGAAAGACTCTTGTAACGTTCCAAACATCATTACACCTAATGATGATGGATTGAACGACGAACTCAAAATCCCATGCCTTTCGGACGATAACCCTGATAGTGAATTACTCGTTTTTAACGAATGGGGTGATCGTGTTTATTATGCCAAACCTTATAAAAATAATTGGAAAGGCACATACAAAAATAACAACCTTCCTGATGGCACATATTACTACTTATTTCGCTCCAATTTGAAAGTTAATTTTGACAAAGGTTATGTCAGTATTTTCCGTTAAACTTTCACTAAACCAAGTAACAAAAAATGAACAAACAACTATATATAATCATATTTCTTACTTTATTATCGCTTCATACTGAGGGGGTTAAGGCGCAACAAGAAGGCGCACAGACTCTCTTTATGTTCAATTCGCTTGCTATAAATCCAGGTGTTGCTGGCTCTAAAGAAACACCTACTTTCACGTTGCTAAGTCGTTATCAATGGGTCGGTTTTAAAGGTGCGCCAATTGAACAAAATTTGGGTTTCCACACAGCCGCTTTTAGTAGTAAGCGTTTGGGTTTTGGTTTGAATTTGGGCAATCGAAAATCAGGTGTTTTTAGCGCACAAGTTGCTACTATGTCGTGGTCATACAGCCCCGTAAAAACTGAAGACTTTTCAATCAGAATTGGACTATCAGGCACAGTGCGTCGCTTCGGATTTAACTTCGAAACTGATGAACAACTGAACATTTTGAGTGGTGAAAGAGGCTTGGACGTGTCTGCACGCATGTATGGCAACTTCGGAATGGGTATGTTGGCCACATATAAGGAGTGTTTTTTCGGGGTATCAATTCCTTATTTTTATGAAAATATAATTGGCATCAACCCTGAATCTCCCACTACGGCACTTGAATCACGCCATTATTACGTCATGGGAGGCTTGGATATTCCGATTTCTAAAAAGTTGCATTATCGTCCGTCGGGTGTTTTGCGTTTAGTCAAAAATGCACCTTGGGGTTTTGATTTAAACAATAGCCTAATTTATAACGATGAATTAACTTTTGGTATGGGCTTTCGAGCTGGAAAATCAAATATGTCGGGCGGTGGCGAAAGTTTAGACATGCTTATTTTTTATCAAATAAATCCAAAATGGGGGTTAGGTTGTGCCTATGATTACAACATTTCTCCACTAAAAAAATATACTGGCGGGAGTATTGAGGTGGTTGCCCGATTTGATTTAAAGCAAACGGTGCTGAAACTCAGCAACCCGAGAGTTTTCTTTTAATAATAGGGTATTTTGAAACTTGGTGATTAATTTTTTTTTACGGGAAACCTCTCTCAATATTCCCTCAGTATTTTAATTTGACTGTATAAATAATACTTTTAAATTGGGTATTTTTTAAATTAAAACAAATTTGTATTTCATAAATAGTTAAAAATCAAAGCTTTATACATGCTTAAAAAAACTACTAAAACAAACATTTTGCAAATAAGACATACCAAATAATGTTTGGCTCTTATTTTGTTTACAACAAACAGTTATTAATAAATTACATATCTAAGACAAGTAATGAAAATTAAAAATCTTATTCCGTTCCTACTACTCTTAACGATGACGGCTGAAATTAAGGCTCAACAAGGTATAAATATTGCCAATGAGTCCGAAATCAACACATCTTTTCAAGAATATAGTCCAGCTTTTTATAAAGGTGGTTTGGTATTCATCACTTCAAATCCTGCGGTTGTTAAAATTAAACAACCCGATGACAACACAGGTAAAGGAACTACTTCCATTTTCCTTTCAAAGCTTTTAGACAATGGTATGTTATCTAAGCCATCGCCCTTTGCTGAGTCTTTAACAACCAGCTTCTACGATGGGCCTTTGTGTTTCAATCCCGATGGTACTATTGTTTATTTTACCCGCAGTAACATAAAAAATAACAAGCCTATTAAAGCAAAAGATGGTTTGGTGAAATTAAAAATTTATTCTGCACACTTAAAAGGTGAAAAGTGGGGAGACATAGTTGAGCTTCCATTTAACAATAAAGAATATGATTTTACGCACCCCTCAGTATCACCCGATGGCAGGAGGCTTTATTTTGCCTCAAATCGTCCCGGTGGTTTCGGTGGTATGGATTTGTACGTCACTACTTTGATTGACAATAAATGGAGTGAGCCTGTTAATTTAGGCCCCAAAATAAATACGTCTAAAGATGAGATTTTTCCCTTCATCCACGCCGACGGAAAGGTGTTTTATTCGTCTAACGGCAGAGCTAAAAATGTGGGTGGTTTAGACATTTATTTTACAGCCAAAACGGACACAGGATGGCTCATGCCTCATCTTTTGCCAGAGCCTCTAAACAGTCGTTCAGATGATTTTGGTTTAATTTTAAGTCCAGATAAAATGTCTGGCTATTTTTCTTCAAATCGTTCAAGTGGCAAAGGTGACGATGATATATTTTCGTTCAGTTCGCCACAAGTTATTGATTATGAAGTTATTACGAATAATGAATTGTCAAATACTGAGGGGGTCGAAGCTAAAAACAACAATGAGGCAAAAACCGATTTGCCAGTTGGTGAGGTCAAGTCCATTGAAAAAACGAACGATACTACCGTCGAAAATGTAAAATCTACGCCTCTAAAGGACACAGTTGCGGAGGTTCAAACTCAATTTGAAAAGGCTAAAAGTGAGCTTATTAAATTAGAAAATCCTATTGTTGAATCAGCCAAAATTGATGTGCCTTTAGTTGAAAAACCTGTCGAAAAGTCCGTCGAAAAAGCGAAAGAAGAAGTAATCGTTTCTGCGCCAATTATTGAGCCAGTAAAGGAAATTGTAGCTATAAACGAGCCATCGAACTCAAAGAAGCCTATTGAAAAAGCGAAAGAAGAAGTAGTTGTTTCTGCGCCAATTATTGAGCCAGTGAAGGAAATCGTAGCTATAAACGAGCCGTCGAACTCAAAGAAGCCCATTGAAAAAGCGAAAGAAGAAGTAGTTGTTTCTGCGCCAATTGTAGAGCCAGTGAAGGAAATCGTAGCTATAAA
>JAYTMW010000475.1:0-9513 GCA_043728105.1 Saprospiraceae bacterium
GCGAACAATTTTCTACCAAGTGTAGGAACGCTCACAACCTATCGGCCTCCCTTAAATATGGAGCATGTTAGAGTGGACGGTGGTTACGAAGAAGGCATGGATATTCCGATTTTTTATGACCCGATGTTAGCCAAACTCATTGCGTATGGCGACACTCGTGAAGAGGCGATTCAACGGTTGATTGAAGCGATTGACGATTTTAAAATTGAGGGCGTGGCAACAACTTTGCCTTTCGGAAAATTCGTTTTGCAACATGAAGCCTTCAAATCTGCGCAATTTGATACCCATTTTGTTCAAAAATATTACTCAGCCGAAAAATTGCAGAGCGACGATGAAGCACATGTTGCAGCGGCTTTGGCTTTGCATCTTTTTAAGGAAAATAAAATGAAATTGGTGGCTGTGCCTACAGGGGAATCGGATTGGTATTTGAAGCGGTGAGGCCCCTCAGTATTTTTGATTATTTTAAATCAAATTTTAAAAAAGTATTGCATTAAAAATTGAATGTCTTAATCGTAAAAAGAATCTTTTAAATGGTGGAGTTTATTTCTGTTTCATTCCTTAGAATCCCACGAACAAAAAAAATTCTAACGCCAAAAATTAATATCTCTCTTTTATCATTACTTTTACCATTTAATAAAATAGTGGTTTCAGTTTAACAAAGCAACGGTATTGCTTTAACGAGAGTATTCTTTTATAAGTAATTGAAAATCAAATACTTATGAAAGTTAAATCTGTCTTTTCTCAAACATCATTGCTAATTATATCATCCGTTTTGAATTCAAAAGCAAATACATATTCGCACGATAAACGACCAGTGGGCGTTATTGGCTCTGGTAGTTTCGGCATTTCCATCGCTAAATTGTTGGAACACAACACAGATGTTTTGATTTACAGCCGCAAGGAGGAAACGGTTAAAGCCATCAATGAAACGCACCGTCATTACAACACCGATCTTAATCCCGAGCGCATTCGTGCCACGAACAATCCACAAGAGATTTGTGAGACCTGTCGCTTGATTTTTCCGATTGTTCCATCGGGCAGTTTCCGAAACATGGTGCAAACGTTTTCCCCTTTTTTGAAACCGTATCATATCCTCATTCACGGCACGAAAGGTTTTGACCTCGTTGGTGTACGTGAAGAAGACTTACGTTCGGGTGTCATAGTCAGCCGTGCGAACATTAGGATGATGAGTGAGGTGATTATGGAAGAGAGCTCAGTCGTGCGAGTGGGATGTCTTTCTGGGCCTAATTTGGCGAACGAACTCTTGGCTGGACAACCTTCTGCCACGCTCATTGCGAGTCGTTTTGATGAAGTGATTGACGCTGGGCAAGCCGTTTTAGACTCGAAACGCTTTCATGTCTTTGGCTCACACGAAATTTTGGGAGCCGAGTTTGCGGGTGCATTAAAAAATATTATTGCCATTGCGTCTGGCATTTTGGGTGGAAAAGGTTTAGGTCGAAACATTCAAGCCATGTTGATTACGAGAGGTTTGATAGAGATGATAGCTTTCGGCAAAAGTTTGGGTGCAACCAATAAAGCGTTTCTCGGCACGGCAGGCATCGGTGATTTGATAGCAACGGCAACCAGTACGAACAGTCGAAATTATAGTTTTGGGATGCGTTTGGCGCAAGGAGAAAAACCTGAAGATATTATAAACTCATTACAAGAAGTGGCAGAAGGTGTTCGTACATTGCGTATTGCCCACCGCATCGCTCGCACGTATCGCCTTCATGTGCCTATAACAGAGATGCTTTTCAGAGTCGTTTTTGAAAATTATGATATTGAAAAAGCGATAACAAACCTCATCGAATATCCTTATGATGTGGACGTGGACTTCGTTTAATGGATAATTTATGATGGTCGCAACTATCCATTATAAATTATCCATTATCAACTACTTACAAAACGCTTTCAAATCTTCAATTGAGCCGTTGAAAATATTGAAATCTATTTTTTCACTCACACCATTGCAGCGCGCTTTGTCGCCAATTTGCCAAATAGACCATGTTTTGCCGTCAGGTAATTTCACGCCACGCATGTTGTTATAGTTGGCAATCCAAATTTTATGATTTGGGAAATTAAAGGCAATATAGCGTTTATAATAGTCCAAATTGGTGTAAATAATGGGTTTTATGCCTGTTTCTTGTTCCACCACATCTAACCAAATGGATAAGCCTTTAATAATATCGGCTTTGTTTAAATCCAAATCATTGGTTTTTTTGTCATCTTCTATGTCCAAAACGGCGGGTAAATCACCTGTTTCTATGGTCACGTTTTTGAGGAAAAAATGGGCTTGCGAAATAGGGTCGTGGCTGTATTTATAAAAATGATAGGCCCCCCTCAGTATTTTTGCCTCTTTTGTGCTTTCCCAATTCTCTGTAAATTGTAGGTCAATTTCATTTGTCCCACGAGTTGCTCGCATGAAAGCAAAACGGACTTTCACCCCATTAGAATTCATTTTTTTTACCTCATTCCAATCAATTTTACATGAATAATCACTCACATCAATGCCATGCACGGCATAACCTGGCGGAATGGGTGTTTCAAAATGTTTCCACTCACGGCGACGAGGCTCTTCGCACTGCATTTGACCATACCATAACTTTACAATTTGATTTTTGAAAAGATAGAAAAAGGGAACAACAAGCAAAAGTAACAACCACAATGCGGCTTGTCGGCGGGTGGGTTTATGTTTTATTTCTCGTTGGGTCATAGTATTTATTTTAAAACAGTTTTTATGGTTTATTTTATTTTTGAAAAGGTGTAAAACTGATGTCTAATTGTTTCATTTTGAGCAAAAAGTTGTCTTAAAAAATTCATGCGAGTCAAGACATCTTGTTTTAAAAAGTAATCTTCATAAAAAGTTTGAATAGGCAATTGTTTAAATTCTTCTGATTGAGCATCATTTCCATCTTTTTTAGTTTCCCCAAAATTTTCATCTTTATTAATAAAAACGATGCTCGCTTCCTCCTCAAAATTGCCATCAATAATGTTCAAACATACAGCTACAATGTGTTTGCAAATACCGTCGAAGTCGTAAGGGCAATCGCAATAAACAGATGGATCACCTGTCGGAAAGTCAGTAATTGTCACCTCATATTCCTCTGTACCATAAACAACAGCTGAATAGACATTGCCAATTTTTGTCAAATCATCTACATCGTCATAATAATTTTCACCTCTTGAAAAGCTCTTTTCATTGGCGACTTTTTTGAGCCAATTTCTTGTGATTGCCATGATAAAAGGGCGTTTATTTCTGTTTCTTTTCTAATTATTTAAAAAGAAAACGATAAGGGAAATCGTTTAAGTCCCTATTAATTTCGTTAATTGCTTGAAAACGTTGAATAGCATGTTTTCTGCTGGTGCAACGAGCATTATCATTAAGTTGTAAAATTGAAATAGTAATGTTTGCACGCATTTGTTCATCTTGATTAGCAGAAGGATTTGACTCAATTTCACCAGTCGCAAATTTGACTATAAAAAATCGTTCAAACGAAAACATTTCATCATCGGGACGTAATAATCCTAAGTCAAATAACTCCATTTTTGCGCTTTGACAATCAGCACAACAATAGTAAAGATTTAACCAATTATAAACTAAGTGATAAAAACGGGTATCTCCTTTTGGGCTAAAATGGTCAATGGTATCATCACTAATACCCATAGGGAAATGATCACAGTAAGAGCAATGAGCATCGGTTTGAGCAGTCAAAAAAGGCAATAAAAGTTGATTAACCTTTTTTTTAGTGTATTGTTTCCATTGAAAGGTATAATTCAAATTAGCTTGTTTCTTTTTGGCATAGTCAAGACCCCATTTTTCCCAATTATCGGTCAAATACTGAGGGGGTGCCGTTCTTTCAAATTTTCTCATAATTTACATCAAAATAGGTTCAGCAATACGTTTATTAAGTTGTCGCAATTCAAGAGAAATAATGGTTTCTAATTCAGTGCTTTGTACGCTTAGTTTTTTTATAAGCCGTTGAAAATCAATGCGTTGTGAGGGTGTTCCATCGACTAATAGAGCATTTCTTAAACTATAAAAAGTATCTAAATCCTTTTGAATATCTTGCCCAAATTCAGATTTTATGTCAAATACTTCCTCTAACCAATACCGATAACTTTTTGCATCTTCTGATAAAATTGGCTCACCTGCAAGCTTTGTGTCACCATTAGGTTTTATCAATTTATGAATCCAAGCACCATCCACAGAGCCAATGACAAACGGCGAATGTGTACTGATAAATATCTGAGCATTAGGAAAAAGTGACTGTATAGCTGGCAATATTTTACGTTGCCAAGAAGGGTGTAAATGCACTTCTATTTCATCTAAATAAAGGATGAATTTACGCTCAAAAACGGGTGTGTCGTTTTCCCATTTTACCCTATCCATCCGTATCAATAAATCAGATAACCAAGAGATAATGCTTTTTAATCCGTCAGGTAATTGATTGAAATCCAGTGCTTCGTCATCTACTTTTATTTTAACACTGACTGGTTCATAAGTCAAAATAAATTGAATAGGCTTTTCAATTATTTGAGTAATGACTGTTTCAATATTTTCAATTGCCAATTTATAATTATTGGCTATGTCTATATCCTTTTGACTTTCCGCAATTGCTTTCTTACTAATTGAATTTGCAATCCATTGCAAAATTTGATTAGGATTTATTGAATTTTGAAACTCTAAAGATTTATCAAATGGGGCTGTTTCAATCTCTTTAAGCGATTCAATCTGAGAATTATTAACTAACCTGTAACCTGAATATGCAAAAAAAGCTATCTTAAATGTTGAATTACGATTTGAATACCAGTTTCTCCAAGATTCAAAGAAATTATCTCTTATTTCAAAATTTATTGACTTAAATATGATATTAAATTCATTACCCCGAATTTGAAAGCCTAATGAAGCATCGTCTGAAAACGAAATAATTCCACTACTTTTATTGTCTGAAAATCTTGTTTTAGCAACTCTTGGAATATCAGACCTAAAGGCATAAGACAAAATTTCAAGAATAGTCGATTTACCCGTCCCATTTTCCCCCGTCAAAATATGTATCTCCGCCTTATTTCCAATGCTTTTAGGTTTCTCTGGAAATACCATAGAAAAATTGCCAAAAGGACCGATGTTGTGAATATCTAATTTTGTAATACGAAAAGGTTTCATTGTATATTTTTTAACAAATTTAATGCAATTGAGGCAAAATTGATAATTTTTTGCATAAATCATTGTTTTATGGCTTTTTATAATAAAAATACTGAGGGGGTGCTAAATACTCCCTCAAAATTTTTGTACCTAAAATTTTAAACCTACTTTTACTCAACTAAATAATATCCAATCACTCAACCAACCTAATTAGTATGGAAAACCTTTTTGCCACGGAACTGACCCGTGATTTGATGCCCAAAATAAAAGAATTTATTGAAAATGAACTGAAACCACTTGAAACCATTGATGTTTTGACGGGTCGTTTTTCTTATGTTGAAAAGCAATTGAAAGAGAAACGGGAGTTGGTGAAAAAATCGGGTTGGTGGGGTTTAGGTCAACGATTGTCTCTTTGTGAGTTTGGGCAAGTGAGCGAGATTTTGGCGTTTTCGCCCTTTGGTCATTACGTCTTCAATTGTCAAGCACCCGACATCGGAAACATGGAGCTATTACACCGTTTTGGCTCTAACTATTTGAAAGACAGTTACTTACATCCGTTAGAAAAAGGTGATATAAGATCGTGCTTTGGCATGACAGAGCCGCAGAACGCAGGTTCTAACCCCACAAACCTTGATACATCGGCGGTGAAAGACGGGGAATTTTATATCATTAATGGCAGAAAATGGTTTACTACGGGCGCAGATGGTGCCTCATTTTGTATCGTCATGGCGGTCACAAATCCAGAAGCGGCACCCCACAAACGGGCTTCACAAATCATAGTGCCGACAAATACTGAGGGGTATCGTCTCATCCGCAACATCAGCATCATGGGCGAAAAAGGCGACTCTTGGAACAGCCACGCCGAGGTAGAATTTGTGAATTGTAAAGTGCCTGTCGCT
This sequence comes from Saprospiraceae bacterium, assembly GCA_043728105.1. Classification (GTDB taxonomy): domain Bacteria; phylum Bacteroidota; class Bacteroidia; order Chitinophagales; family Saprospiraceae; genus JAAFJT01. The sequence continues at coordinate 6,043 of JAYTMW010000475.1, forward strand.
AATTTGATTGGCACTGAGGGAGCAGGCTTTTTGTTAGCACAAGAGCGATTGGGGCCGGGGCGCATCCACCATTGTATGCGTTGGGTGGGCATAGCTGAACGTTCATTCGACATCATGTGCAAACGGGCTGTCGGTCGTGACATGGGCGACGGTACCAGACTCGCTGACAAACAACTCATTCAAGCGTGGATTGCGGAGAGCCGTGCTGAGATAAATGCAGCCCGTTTGATGGTTTTACGAACAGCAAAAATGATAGACGAACAAGGTGCAGCAAATGCTCGAAATGAGATTTCGGAAATCAAATTCTTCACCGCAAAAATCATGTTAGACGTGGTGGATAGAGCCATTCAGGTCTGCGGTGGTGCAGGTATCACCGACGAGTTTTTATTAAGTTTTTGGTATCGCCACGAACGTGCTGCACGTATATATGATGGCGCAGATGAAGTGCATAAAATGGCTTTGGCGAGGAGCATTTTGAAGGGCTATAAATAATTTTTTTTTAACATACTAATGAGAAAAAATGGATACAACAATTAGTACCCCCGATTTGCTTTGGAAAGACCTTTTTACCGAATTTCATCAAGAAGCCACTTTGTTTTTCTTCGGAAAAGAACTGCATGATGCGATAGATTTCAGCGTCGAACCCGAGTTTTTGGAACAAGAATTTAACGATGTTTTCACGGGCAATCATCCGACAAAAAAAATTGCGGATAAGGTCATCAAATATCGGCTCAAAAATGGGCAAGATAAAATTCTGATTCTACACGCCGAGTTTCAAGGTGGCTTTGAAAAAGCGTTCCCAGAAAGGATGTTTTGGTATTTCGTTTACATTGCAGCGAAGTATAAAACGACCGATATAACAGCATTGGCAATTTACACAAACGCCAAGAAACCTCGAATTTATGATAGATTTAAGGTGACAAATTTTGGCACAGAATTAAGCTATAGATTCAATGCATACATTGTGCGTAATCAAATCGAAGCCGAGCTTTTGGCATCAGATAGCCTTTTTTCGGTTGCTGTTTTGGCAAGCCTTTATTTGATAAAAGCGGGTAAAAACAACAAAAGTAAATACGAATACAAGAAAAAACTCGTTGATATTGCAATAGCGAAGCAATTTGATAGGAAAAAGTTATCAAGATTGCTTATATTTGTACGGCACTTAGTCACGTTGCCCAAAGATTTTGAAAATGATTTTAAATCCTATATTGTTCAACCAAAAATGCAAAAAGTCATGGAAGAAACAAAAGAATCAATGATGGAATATCCAAGTATTTATGGTAAAGCCATCAATGAAATTAGACAAGAAAGTGAAGAAAAAGGGATGGAAAAAGGGATGGAAAAAGGAATGGAAAAAGGAATTGAGAAAGGAATGGAAATCATCATTATGAATGTCAGGCGAAAGATGGGTCTTTCAACTGCACAAATCGCTGATTTACATGATTTATCAGTTGAATATGTTCAATCTGTGATTGATAAGTATGAAAATAGGGTTTAAATATTAAAGTCAAAGATTTTGAAAATGATTTTAATTCTCATAAGTGCAAGGACAAAATTAAGCACATAGGTACATTAGACACATAGTATATTTATAAGCCCTTAATAATCAACACTTTATGCAGCTTCTATGTGTCCTGTGGTATGTGTTTTGTTTTAAATAATTTTGTCTTGTCACTTATTATTTAGCTGAATAGTCGTGAATAGATTTTAACTTTAGCGGCAGACCTGCCTTTTCTATAAGGTCTGCCGCTACATTTTATGGCAAAACCTTATCAGGATTCAAAATCCCCTTAGGATCAAATGTGTTTTTAATCCCACGCATCAGATTAATAGATGTTTCTCCAAACATAATGTCCATGTACGGACGCTGCACTAAACCGATGCCATGTTCACCTGAAAGTGTGCCGCCGAGCGACTTTACCAATGTGAAAATCTCACGAATGCCGACGGGTAAAACAGTATTCCAAGTGGCATCATCCAATTTTTCCTTTACGATATTGACGTGCAAATTACCATCTCCTGCGTGACCGTAACAAACGGAACGGAAACCATATTTTGCACCAATTTCTTTGACCCCCCTCAGTAATTGTGGCAATTCAGCCCGTGGAACAACTGTGTCTTCTTCTTTATAAACAGAATTAACTTTTACAGCGTTGGCGACATTGCGGCGCAGTTTCCAGAAATTAGTCTTCGTGGATTCATCGTCGGCAAAGAAAATTTCGTCGCAATCGAATTGATTGACTACCTCCGCTATTTTTTCACATTCAAGATATAATGGCTCTTGTTGACTACCATCTACCTCAATTAAAAGGTGTGCAGCGTGATCGTCTTTTATCTCAATGGCAGACTCTCCGACATAACGAACCGCCCACTCAATGGCATCTCTTTCCATAAATTCCAAAGCACTCGGCGTGATGCCTGCTTGAAAAATGGCGGCAACGGCTGCACACGCTTGTTCCGCACTTCTGAAAGGCACGAGCATCAACAAATTGAAGGCGGGGTAGGGCAGGAGTTTCAACACAATTTTTGTCACCACTGCCAACGTGCCTTCGCTGCCCACTATCAGTTGCGTGAGGTTATAACCCGTTGAGTTTTTTAAAGTATTTGCGCCCGTCCAAATCACTTTACCGTCAGGCAATACGATTTCTAAATTTAAAACATAATCTTTAACTACGCCATATTTGACGGCACGTGGCCCACCCGAATTCGTCGCAATATTACCACCAATAAAACACCAACCTTTGCTTGATGGGTCGGGTGGATAATACAAGCCTTTTTCTTTCACGGCATTTTGCAAAGCTTCTGTAATCATGCCTGGCTCAACGGTCACTTGAAAATTGCGCTCGTCGAGATGGATAATTTTATTCATTTTTTCCATGGACATCGCCACGCCTCCATGCGTAGGCAACGCCCCGCCTGACAAACCCGAACGTCCGCCTTGAACGGTGATAGGTATGTTGTTATCAAAGCATAAACGCATGACTTTGGAGACCCCCTCAGTATTTTCAGGTTTTACGACCACTGCGGGCATAAAATGTAAATCTTCGGTTTCGTCATGGGCATAATTTTTACGCAACTCGGCATCGGTGATGACGTTTTCGTAGTCTAATGCGGTCTGTAATTGAGCGATGAATTCAGATGTTACGGTGTTGAATGGCATAGGTTTAAATTTTTTCACAAAGCAAAAGATGTTTTGGGAGATTTCATAAAAAAATGAGATTTAGTAACAATTAAAAATCAAAATTTACAAAATTAAAAATTAACGCATTGAAAATCAGATACTTATGATTTTGGAATTGTTAAGTAACGAGTAAAGAATAACATGGTCAAGTTGAAGTTTTTTTTGAAACACATACGAGGCACATAGTAAACCAGCAATTCCGTATATGGAAAAAATAGAACCACAGATGACACAGATTAAACTGATTTTCAGTGATTTCTTTTGATTTAAACATGATTTTTTAGTTAAAA
>JAYTMW010000476.1:0-4714 GCA_043728105.1 Saprospiraceae bacterium
TAGAATTAATAATTTGTTTACATTGAAAATTGCTTGAAAGCTATTAGCCGTAAGCCGTCATCTATCAGAAATCAGCTTGCTGTACGATACTGTCTCGATGAACTTGCTACTCATAGCTGACGGCTTGAATACTTAACAATTAAGTAATATTCGCTTAATGTAGGATTAAAATAAAGCGTCTAATTTTGTTTAAGTTTTTTATGTTATTGCCGAAGTAAAAATTAAGTAAGTGCTTAGACAAAATTAAACACATAGGCACATAGGACACATAGTTTTATGTAAACCATTAATAATCAGCATTTTATATAAGACTATGTGTCATATGTGCCTATGTGTTTAATACCAAATAATTATGTCTTTGCACTTAAATACCACTCTTGAATCGTATTTTAACATACTGTATCACACTCTCTACATGAAAAGAAAAGTTGAATTGGTCGTCATTTCGGACACACATTTAGGAACGTATGGCTGCCACGCAAAGGAGTTGTACAATTACTTAAAAAGCATAAAACCCGATACGCTGATTTTGAATGGAGACATCGTTGATATGTGGCAATTTAAAAAATCGTACTTCCCAAAAGAACATTTATTGGTCATCAATCGCATCATGAAATTGCTTGCTACGGACACAAAAATCCACTACATCACGGGCAATCACGACGATATTTTGCGCCGTTTTTCCAATTTCAGCAACGGTAATTTTTTCCTCCGAGACCAATTGATTCTACAATTGGGTGGCAAAAAATACTGGTTTTTTCACGGCGATGCTTTTGATGTCTCTATTTTGAAAGCACGTTGGTTGGCTAAATTGGGTGGATTAAGCTACGATTATCTGATTTTACTCAATAAATACGTTAATTCTGTAACAAAAATGTTGGGGTATAGTCCTGTTTCGTTTGCCAAATCCGTGAAAATGAGCGTGAAAACTGCCGTCAAATTTATCAATGATTTTGAAGAAAAAGCGATAGAAGTTGCTCATACGGAAGGGTACGATTATGTGGTATGTGGACATGTGCATCGTCCGCAAATGCGTGAAGCGGGCAAGGTAACATATCTCAATTCAGGTGATTGGGTCGAGAGTTTGACGGCTTTGGAATATAACGGCGGCGAATGGACGCTTTACAATTATAATCCATTGGAATTTATGGACGATAAAATCGAAAATTTGCCATTAGAGGAGGAAGAAAAAAGGGTACATCAGCCTCACGAAGCACTTTTAGCGCAAATATTGAATATGAAACCAACGATTTAAGTCTAACCACAGATGACGCTGATTGAACAGATTTTCACTGATTTTATTAAAAAATTAAAGAAAAATTAGTGAAAATCTGTTCAATCAGCGTCATCTGTGGTTAAAAAAAAGCATCATGGAAAAATTAGCCAATAAAGTTTTTCAAGGCATTCATCAGAACAATCTTATCTACAACACCTGTTGGGAAGACCCTCGTTGCGACCGTCAATTGCTCAATTTAAAGCCCAATAGTGAAGTCGTAATGATTACTTCGGCGGGTTGCAATGCCTTGGATTATACGCTTGATACCCCCTCAGTAATTCATTGTGTGGACATGAATTCACGGCAAAATGCGTTGCTCGATTTGAAATTAGCGACGTTTCAAAATGGCAGCCACGAAGATTTGTATCAGCTTTTTGGCGAAGGTGTACATCGTAAAGGATACGATTTTTATAGAGAATCCTTACGTCCTATCTTGCCTGATTATGCACAAGGTTATTGGGATAAAAACATCAATTTTTTCTTAGGAAAAGGCGTGCGTAAAACTTTTTATCATCACGGTACATCGGGGCTTTTTGCTTGGATTTTTACAAAATATCTTAAATTTCAAAAGAAAAACTACAAATTAGCCACCCAACTCTTCGAAGCACAAAGTATGAGTGAACAACATGATTTGTATTTTACGTTAGAAAAAAAGGTGTTAAATAATTTTGTAAAATGGTTGATGAGTCGGCATTTGGTGATGTGTATGTTGGGTGTTCCGAAGAGCCAACACTGCCTTTTTGCGGGCAATACTGAGGGGGTAGGCTTTATTCAAAATAGTTTACGCCACGTTTTCACTACGCTGCCAATAACGGATAATTATTTTTGGCAACTCTATTTCAAAGGGCAATATACACCTGATTGTGTACCTAATTATTTACAGAAAAACCATTTTGATTTTATACAAAAACAAGGGTCCCTCAGTATTCAGACGCATACGAATACTTTGACGGGTTTTTTGAAACAAAATCCTCATGCTTATTCTCATTATGTGTTGCTCGATCATCAAGATTGGTTGGCAGCCAACAATCGCCCTGCCCTCGAAGAAGAGTGGCGCACGATTTTGGAAAACAGTCAACGAGGCACACGGATACTCTTGCGTTCAGCCGCTTATGAGGTGGATTTCTTTCCTAATTTTGTTAAAACTGCGGTTGATTTTGAAAAAGATTTGACCCTTCGGACGCACGCTCAAGACCGAGTGGGTACGTATGGAAGTGTCTATTTAGGTATCGTTAAATGATTGATTATCAATGTTTTATAATTTAAAAAAAATAAAATAACTATGCTACAAACATCTGAATTGAACCTAACCGCCACCCAACAACAAGCCCAAAATATTGAACGCTATTACACCCTTCACGCCAAAATATATGATGCCACCCGTTGGACATTCTTGTTCGGTCGTCATTGGATTATTGATTGGTTGCCCTTTGGTCGCACGGAGAAAATTACGATTATGGAAATCGGTTGTGGCACGGGCTATAACCTCAAATATCTATCTCAAAATTACCCAAAAGCCAAACTCGTAGGCTATGATTTATCCAAACAAATGCTCAACGTGGCGGATGAAAAACTGCGCCAAGTTTCCAATAAACTCATTCTCCGAAATGAGGCTTATAATACTGAAGGGTCGCTACCCAAAGCCGATGTTATCTTGTTTTCATACTGCCTAACAATGGTCAATCCGCATTGGCAAGATTTGATTTTGCAAGCCAAAAACGACTTAAAAGAAGGTGGTATTATTGCCGTGGTGGATTTTCACAATTCTCCATTTGCGCTATTCAAACGTTGGATGAATAAAAATCATGTGCGTATGGATAGCCATTTATTGCCTTTTTTGCAAAGCCATTTTCAAACAAAAAAACATGAAGTAAGACGGGCTTACATGGGCGTATGGCATTATTTTTTATTCATGGGTGAAAAGTAATTTTAGTGTTTTATAAAATCAAAAAGCGTCATAAGTAATTGATAATCAATTATTTATGACGCTTTTTTTAATAAAAAAACATCGCCGAATGTAGCCTATGCTTCATAAGAAGCCCCTTGCCCTACATTCGGCGATTGTCAGCTGAATAAAACCTACTCGTATATATTTATTGCGTGAAATCGTACTATTTTCCTTTTCACAACACAATATTACATGCCTTGTATTAAGTGTATGTTAATTGGATATTAAGGGTGTGTTAAGTTTTTTATGTTGCTTCTCCAAGTCAACTTTATATGATTATACCCAATTGAAAGAAAACACGGTGCATTTTTTGAATCTGATTTTAGCTTTTCTTCTAATTTTTGGTTCTGCATTTGCTGTCGTTTTTGCCATAAAATAAGTGCAGGGGAGAGTTCAACTGAATCGGTGTGAATCAATTTATTTGGAACTCGATGACCGTTATTTCGCGTCTTAAAATGCCATCTATGCCACTGATTCAATAAAGGTCGGCTAATTTTTAATGTTTTACAAACCTCATCCGTGGTCTCATCGCACCATATCCAATATTCAACCACTCGCCGTTTCCAGTACCCATCTCGATACTTCACTTTTGCCAATTCATCTAATCGTCTCATTGTCAATTACTTGCGCCTTGGGTGCCCAGTAATTTCAGGGAGATACACGTTAAACATCAAAAATTCTAATGTACATTATGTTAAGTCGCCAACCTATTCCTGCGCAAACGCCTCTTTTTTCTCATAATACACCTTCATCGGCAAATCATAGACCACGGAATTGCGCTTTTCTTTGTTTTCCACGTAATGCACCGAATGGATATACGGCTCTGCCAAATTGATTTTATCCAAAGGCGTAACCACCATAAGTTGCAGATTGAGCTGTTTGAAAAGCTCCATTGCATAGACCGCATTTTCGGGGTCAACTTTGCTGAAAGCCTCGTCCACAACGGCAAAACGGAAGGATTTTCGGCGGGTGTCTTCGTTGCGAATACCAAACTGATAGGCAATGGCGGATGCCAAAATGGTGTAGGCTAATTTCGCTTTTTCACCACCAGAAAGACTCTGCGAATCCACGTAATATTGACGCTCTTTGTTGTCGGAACGGTAGCGTTCGGAGGCAGCAAATTCGAGCCAATTGCGGACATCGGTCACTTTTTTACGCCACGGTTCGTTGCCCGAAAGTTCTTCAATAATGGCTTTTATGCGGATAAAACTGGACTCCAATTCGTTGTCTTCGTCCCGTATGAGTTTGGCGGGGTCGGGCATCGCATCACGCAACATTTGTCGAAAATCTCGGATGGATACGTCTCTCGACTTGTGAATATCTAAGGTAATATAGGTTTGTGGATTGGCATTAAAGTTAATGTCACGCAGCGAAGCGTTGATTTCGTCAATACTTTCTACGATTAAACTTTCCTTGTTTTCTAACGATGTTTTGAAATTGGCAATATCAAAAATCAAGCGTTCATTGAGCCATTCTTTGAAGCGTTTTTG
>JAYTMW010000477.1:0-5427 GCA_043728105.1 Saprospiraceae bacterium
CTCAGTATCCAAAACCGCTTCGATGCCCACGGGCAACGTAAATTGATTTTTAATATGCCCAAACGACAAACCATAAATGACGGGAATACCCAAATTGCCCAATCTATCCTTCAAACAAGCAATTAAGCTCAACGAATTTTCATCCACCTTGGGGTTGCAACCGTCAAAAACGCCCAGCGCAATGCCCGCCAATTGTGTAAAATCATGGGCTTGCAACATTTGGGTTAACATCCTGTCCACTCGGTAAGGTCGCTCGTCAATGTCTTCCATGAAAAGAATTTTGCCTTTCAAATGCTTCAAAGCATAAGGCGTTCCGTCCATCGCTGAAAGCAACGATAAGTTTCCACCAATCAATTGCCCTTGACATTTTCCCGCCGTGATGACCTCTGGTTTGAACAAATTCGATTCATTTTTCAAATTTTCGTCCGAATGTTTCAACAAATACTGAGGGGTCGGCTTGGTCAACAAATCCCAAACGTTGGGTTTTGTGAAGTCCGTGTATTCGGACGTGCCGACGGGCCCATGAAACGTTACCAATCCCGTTTTTTGAAAAAAAGCAACATGCAGAGCGGTAATATCGGAATAGCCAATGAAGATTTTCGGATTTTTTTTAATGATTTTAAAATCAATCATGGGTAAAATGCGGGTCGCTCCATAGCCGCCACGAATGCACCAAACGGCATCCACTTCGGGGTCGCTGAACGCCCAATGCAAATCTTCGACCCGTTGTTCGTCGGTGCCAGCCAAATAGCCGTTTGAGGCTCTCACGTTTTTACCTAATTTTAGTTTGAAACCTAAATTGGTCAAGTTTTCCAATGCTTTTTCAATCACATGCTCAGGTATGGCACTCGAAGGCGCAATCACGCCCAGCGTATCGCCCGCTTGAAGCCGTTTTGGTTTCGTTACTTTTTTCTTGATTGATTCTTGATTCACAATCTGTTGTGGTGAATGGTGAGCAAATATTTTTCCGTTTATAAAAGGCGCAATTGACAGACCCCTCAGTATTGTCCGACGTTTCATACTTATTTTTTTCTTTAGAATAAAAGCAAAGTTCCAAATTTTGCTCAAAATAATTCAGTTTCTCTGTATTTATTTCAAACTTTGAGCTTTTCTTTGGTGATTGGGTGATTGGTAATTGGGTGATTACAACTATTCACTACACCAATCACTTTTGACTAATAACCAATCACTTTTGACTAATAACCAATCACTTTTCACCAATCACAGAATCACCAATCACTTTTCACCAATCACTAAAATATGATAACGGCTAAACTAACTTACAACAATAAAGTCCTCAATGTTCGTCTTAATAAATCCACCATCGAGGACGAGCTTTACGTGATGTTTACGGAGGAAAAAACGGACACGTATTCGAGGTTGAAAATAGACATACACCCGAAGCAAGAGGTTAAAATTCAAAGCCTTGAAATTACCATTGAACAGACGTTAAGTGTTGACAATCAATACGTTATGTGCAACGGATTTCAATCTTGGAGTGAAACCAAGCCGTATCGTTTTGATGAACAACCCGATAATTTAAATCGTTTTGCCAAGCCTTTCATGGGTTATTATGGCGATTACCATTTTGATTTTATTAAAAGAAAAAAAGGCACACTCCACTCTTGGACGTATGGATATTTGATGCAAAACAATTCAGATAAAATTGATTTTATTGGCTCTCTAAATGAATCAACGGGCTTTACGTGCGTGCTTTATGATGCCAATGTGAATACGATTACCATAAAAAAAGATGTAGAAGGTTTGACTTTAAATCACTCCTACCCTGCCCTCGATGTCTTAATCATGTCGGGCAACACCCCCTCAGTATTTGACACTTATTTTGATTTACAGGACATCAAAAAAACCGATAATAAACCTGCAACGGGTTGGACAAGTTGGTACAATCATTACAACAAAATTTCGGAAGAAATAATTTTAGACAATCTTAAATCATTCAAACAGAAAGACTTACGCATTGATATATTTCAAATAGATGACGGTTGGGAAACCCGCATCGGTGATTGGATGTCTATAAAACCGTCGTTTCCGAACGGCATGAAATCTACCGCTGATGCCATTCATCGAGAAGGTTTTAAGGCTGGTTTATGGCTTTCGCCTTTCATCGTTGAGTCCGCTTCGCACGTTTTTAAGTCAAAACCTGATTGGATACTGAGGGGGTCGAATGGGAAACCAATTTCCGCTGGTTATGCCCCACATTGGAGTGGTCATTTTTATGCTTTAGATTTTTACAACAAAGACGTTCAAGAATATCTAACGGGCGTTTTTCATACCGTTTTAGACAAATGGGGTTTTGATATGGTGAAATTGGATTTTTTATACGCCGTCTGTGTAATGCCACGCCCCAACAAAACCCGTGGGCAAATCATGCACGAAGCCATGACTTTTCTTCGCTCATTGATTGGTGATAAAATATTTTTAGCTTGTGGTGTGCCTTTGGGTTCGTCTTTTGGCTTAGTGGATTATTGTCGCATTGGTGCTGACATTCACTTGCAGTGGGAACATAAATTCTTAAAATTTCTTAAAAATAGAGAACGGGTTTCCACCATCGTTGCCCTCCGAACTACTTTAAATCGTTGGCAACTCAATGGTCGTGCCTTTCAAAACGACCCCGATGTTTTTATTTTGAGAGACACCAAAAACAATCTAAAATCCAACGAAAAAGATACTATTTTTTGGCTCAATTGGCTACTCGGCAATCTCCTTTTTTGCAGCGATGATGTGAAAGAATATGACGTTAAGAAGTTGGATTTATACAAAAATATCTTTCAACTTAAAGACCGAACCGTTCAAGCTGTCAAATATCACGACAATGATTTTTATACCATTTTGTTTGAAAACAAAGGAGAAAACAAGGTTTGCTACTGCAATTTGAGTGAATCGGACGTAGATTTTGAAGGTATAAAGATAGAAAAGCATGGTTTGGTGATGTTATAACCCAAAAATACTGAGGGGCCTAAAGACTTCCGATAAACCCATTCATGTAACTTGATCTATCTTTCAACCAAGTTTTTAACAACGTCACATCATTTTTAAAATTAGAATTGCCCCGTTTCCATTTTTGATAATCTCTATTTCTTGCACCTTCAATCGTAAAAGCATAATCGTCCACGAAGGTCAATAATTCGTTGAGCTTCGTGGATTTAAAATCAGCCCATTTTTGTTTCATGAGCGTTTTTATGCGTGGATCGGTCATTAGTTTTGAGAAAAAACTAGTGCCAACGGACGGCGGCGACCAAAACAAAGGTTTGTTTGAACTACTAAAATATACAAAGGATTTTTCGTAGCTGTAAGCCCAATCGAAATCCCAAATAGGCCCCATTGTCCATTTTCCCGTTGCTGTTTTATGGATATAAGTGCTTTTCGGGTGATTTATTTCTTCGTTGTCCGTAAGCATATACACAAGAAAGTAATTAGCAACGGACTCAGCATCCAAATAATCCAGATAACTATTGTTCGGAAAATCAGAGCGGGCTACCAAGGATTCTAATTTTTCAAACTGATTTTTAATGGGTGTAACTTCCGACGCATTGAGTATATCTGGAAACATAATCATCACTGGCAATTGATAAGCGGTGGATTTGAATTTCCACGGATCGTCAAAATTGGTATCCAATTGAAGCAAAATACCCGTGCTATCAATATCAATACGACTCTTTTTTACCTCAATTTGTTCGGTCAACATATAAATACCTTGATATTGACCATTAATCGTTAACTCTACGGGTATAATATTGTTGGTAAATGGCATGTTTAACAATTTGCCTATTTTCATGGCCACAGGATTTAACATGTGCATCCCGTCCAGGTAATTAGCCAATAAAATCCAGTCTTTTGCCGCCGCCAAACCAAACAAAGAAGCCTTCGTATCCAATTTTAATTTATAAGGTTTTTTGGGGAAGCTCCATGTTGAGTTGCCTCTACCTCTGATTTGAGTTGAGCCTTTATAATCCTCATATATTTTTTTTCCGTTGATTGAAATGTCAGCTTGAACATAGATGTCCTTAGAGTTAATAGCTGCTCCACCGTTAGTCACGACATTGATTTGTGGTATATTATCGTCCCAATTAATACTGACATTATATTGCTTTTTTAAACCCTCCGTTGAAGTCAAATTATATACAATATTTTGTCTAAAATCAACCTTACTCACGCCACTCGTTTGGCTCAGTCCGTTGATGTCTAAGGTATTTGCATTGGAGATAAAAGTCGGAATTAAGTAGAAAGTATTGTTCGGTAAATTACCCGATATTACATTACCATTAATCGCAAAAGCTACATCTGCACTCAATTCGGGATTGAGCTTCTTTTCAAACACAAAAGAAGTTATCATCAATAAATTGTCTCCTTTTACTACAATTACCTCGTTTTTTTTACATTCTACAAAACCTAAAAGGTAAAGCAAGGAAAAAAGGAAAACTGTATTTTTTGAATAATTGGAATGGAGCATTTTATTTGATTTTTAATTTTTTGTAACGGAAACCCAAACGCACAACAAAACTATGATGCTTTCAAAGTCTGAGCATATATCGGAGCTAATTTTAAATAATTAATACACAAAATCTTCATGAATTAATTTCCCCTAAAAACTGTTTCAACTTCTCCACATCCTTCAATGCAGGTTCAATTTCAAATTTAGAATTCAAATCCAACCCATATAACTGATTGATATTCAACGACTTAACTAAATCTACATCGTATTCAGAAATACCACCCGCCAATAAAAAAGGAATATCTAAATCATATTTTGTTAAAATAGACCAATCAAATTTTTGACCCGAACCGCCATGTTGAGGTGTTTTTGTGTCAAATAAAAAATAGTTAACCAAACCTTCATAAGGCTTCAAAACATTGAAATCAAAATGCGCATCAACGGAAAATGCTTTGATAATTTCAATGTCATTTATCGCTTCCATGCGTAATTTTGCCTTCAATTTTGTTGAAAAATCGTCCAAATACTGAGGGGCCTCTTTTCCATGGAACTGCACGGCGTTCAACTCATGCTTATCTATTTTTTCTAAAACAAAATCAATATCTGCATCCACAAACACGCCCACACGAGTCAAATCTTCGGGGCAAGTCGACACTGTATCAATGTCGTCAGTGACGTGCCGAGATGATTTTTCATAGAATATAAAACCCATAAAATGGATGGGCAAAAAACCAACCGCTTGAATATTGGCAGCTTCACGCATACCGCATACTTTTATTTTTAAATTCATCTTATGTAGTTTTGTAGCTTACGGATTTATCCGAACCCGTCGAATCCCGATTCATCGGGATGAAATATCCAATTGTGCAAATCGACGGATAAATCCGACCTGTGCGATTAAAAAACGCTTGGACACATCTATCATCTTGAAACCACCGATTTTAATCGGTGGGCCATGCAAACCCACTAATGCC
>JAYTMW010000478.1:0-2122 GCA_043728105.1 Saprospiraceae bacterium
AAATAGATAAATATTAATTTAATTTCATTTTTTAAGTATTAAATAAGAGGATTGACTAGTTAAAAAGCGAAGGACAAAATTCTGAAAATGAAAAAAACGGAAATTATTATTTGCAAGTGAAATTACTTCTCCATACAAGAAGTAGATACCTGTGCAAATGCTTATAATTAAAGAGGGTTAACATCTTTTTTACAAAAGGAATTCAAAAGTTTGCAAAATTAGTTTGATAAAAATAAAATATTCTATTAAATAAAAACTATCTGGCAATTTCACGGTTAAATAACCTCTAATTTTAAATGTTCGTATTATAAATCAGGTAGAAGTGTTTCTTAAGGATGATTTATAAATTTGGGAAAGCAAAAGACCTCATAAAAGCAAAAGTAATTTTACACCCAATCAAAATCATCCATCACCATCTAAAATCCAAATAGAAAGATTTGGGATTTATTATTGATGTAAAATGCTACTATTGTAAACAGAGAATAGGACTAATTAAGAAAGAGATTATAATTGAATCAAATACGTTTGAGATTTTAATCTCACCTTTAGATAAATAGGAGAAATGTAAATTGGGTCTTGAAAACATTAAAAGTGATTTCTCAGATTTATATAAGCTATTGCAAAATAATTTTTTTTCTTTTATATAATTCGATTAAGAATATCTCAAAGTGTATAGTCTGTAAGCGTGTGAATGTAACAAGTTGGATTCGAAATATCTTTTTTTCATGAATGATTTATAAATAATCCTTAAGGTGAATTGAATATTTTTACTTAATTTTCGCACATGACCCAAACCCGTCAACTCGCAGCCATCATGTTTACCGATATTGTCGGATATACAGCAATGATGGGAAATAATGAACAAAAAGCGTTTGAACTTTTACGCTTAAACCGGGCGTTGCAAAAACCGATCATTGAAGAATTCGGTGGCCGGTGTATCAAAGAATTAGGGGATGGTATTTTAGCATGTTTTCCTGCTGTTAGCAATGCAGTATATGCGGCAATAAAAATTCAGGAAGCATGTAACAATTCCAAAGCATTTGAATTGCGTATTGGCATACACCAGGGGGAAGTAGTATTTGAAAATGAAGATATTTTTGGCGATGCTGTAAATATAGCTTCACGCCTGCAGGCTTTAGCTCCGCCTGCAGGAATTTATGTTTCAGAATCCGTTCAAAGGGATTTATCCAATAAAAATGATATCAGATCAGTATTTGTGAGGGTAGAAAATCTCAAAAATGTAAAAGAACCTGTTCGGGTTTACAAAATATTTTCATCATTAGAAGAAACAAATGAGACAAAAAACCAAAGGCCTGCCAAGTCTTCTATTATGCCTGATTATGATTACGATATTCATATTAGCTATAGATATAACGACAACAAATATGATGGATGGGTTACGGAATTTGTAGAAAAGCTCAACCAAGAATTGGGCGCCACATTAAAAGATAAGCTATCGATTTTTTTTGACAAAAACCCAGAGGATAATCGGGAAGATAGAACGACTTCGCAAAAAATAAATTCCCTGATTTTTATTCCCGTTATCTCTCAAACTTATTGCGATATCAATTCTTCGGTATGGAAGAATGAGTTCAGCGTATTTCAGAATCAGATAAAAAATGACAGCGTTGGCAGTACTATTAAATTAACCAATGGTAATATGGTCTCCCGTGTAATACCAGTAAAGATTCATGATATAGATAGTGAAGATGTCAAATTACTGGAGTCGGAGCTTTCTGGGGGCTTGAGGTCAATTGATTTTATCTATCGTGAAGAAGGGGTCAATCGTCCATTACTTCCTATAGATGATGAGAAGCATACCAACACGTTAAGGCCAATGTATCGTAACCAGATCAATAAACTGGCTAATGCAATTAAAGAAATAATTAACGGAATAAAATTTAATCAGAATGGAAGCACCGTTGAAAGTCCGTCTGTGCAAATCGCAGCCCATCAAATTGTACCTCACGCTATTTCAACTTCTTTATCATCTTCAATTAAAGTTTCAGTAATAGACAGGCATCGGCCCAATATTTATCTTGCCTGGACATCGGTTGATCTTAAAGAAAAACGGGAGGAAATGGCACTCATACTTCAAAAGGCAGGCTTTAATGTTATTCCC
>JAYTMW010000479.1:0-5802 GCA_043728105.1 Saprospiraceae bacterium
GTGGCAGGTATTTTTGGACCGGGTACGGTGATTCCGAAAGCGGCGGCGGCCATTTTGGAATTGATGTTGAAGGGAGAGTGAAATAAAATCTTAAAAGAATTATAAAACGGTATCAATTTTTAGTATATCTCGTTTATAATAGTATTTTTGCAGCAAACAGCATAAGAAATTAAGATGAATATTGAAAACCTTTTGCGACCGTATAATAAAGAACATTCAATAAAAGAGGTCATTTTTACACTTTTTTTCACTCTTCCTATTGAAGATTATTCCTCATTGAAGGAAAATCTTCAAAAAAGATTTTCAAAACAAGATTTTGAAGAACCTGAAAATATAAGCGTTATAAAATACAAAATCAATTCTGAAAATCCGACTACTATTCAATCGGACAATGCTGTAAGAGTTGGATTATTATGGCAAAAAAAGAATAAGGATACATCATCTATCAAACAATCTTTTCAAATTCGCAATTTAGAAGAACAAAGTTTTATATCTTTTCATGAATTGTCATACAAAAGATGGGTAAATTTTAAAGAAGATTTTCTAAATATTTTAAGCGATATTTGTTCAGAAAATATTGTAGATAATTTTATTGTTGCGGGATTAAATTTGACTTATATTGACGAATTTGAATGGATTGGAGATTCTAATTTAGACTTAAATCAAATTTTTAAAAATGATTCCTCTTATTTGCCTAAATATTTTTTTAATAGTCATTATCCAAGTGTTGACATTGCGGCATTAATAAATGAGGATGAATCTACTGAATTTTTAAGTGAGCGCATTGCTATTGATATACAAAAAACACTTCCTAATTCAACAATTGTAATTACTCATACAGTTGCATCTACCTTAGAAGACCCTCAAAATTTGGATGCTTTTTTTAGAGAAAAAATTGATTTTTATCTTGAAAAAACGCATGAATTTAATAAAAAGACTTTAGATAATCTATTAACTCTTGATGTTCAATCTCTTATTCATTTACCTAAAAATGATTCAATTTAAACATGACACCAATTGATATTCCTCAAATTTATCATAACAATTATACATTACCTTCAGTACGTAAAATTCGTGATTATTCTCATAATCAATCGAGTACAGCTAAGAACGCCCATAATCCAAAGCATTTAGATACGGCTAAGTTAATCTTAAAAGTATCTCCTACTGTTAAAGAGTCAATATTGGAGCAGCTTAGAAATCGTTTGCTTATGATTGAAAATCTAAATGATAATTGGGATGGTTATAATGCTATTCGACCTAACAAAGCAATAATTAATCAAACTAATTCTTTTTTATCTTCTCTACAATTTGGCGTTTTGCAATTTTTAAATGAAGATGATGTACTACCTACTCCTTATGGTACTATTGTCACCGATTTTTATAGAAGTCGTAATCGTTTATCAATTGAATTTGGAGAATCTTCTATTGGTTTCTTCTCAGAATTTATTAATGGTGAAAATGTAGAATCAGAAGGCATTAAATACGATAAAACTAAGTTCCCTAATGAATTGGAGACCGCTATTAGACTTTTTTTACAAGCTTAAATATTCAGTATTCCCTGTTGAGAGAGAAGTCGTATCATTGAGTATTGACCGTAATGAGCTTTTGGTTAGAGGTATATTACACCCTTTTTTCTACAGTCAAAGTAAGAGAAAACTAAAAGAAACTACATTTTTACCGCCGCCAAATTCCAATACTGTCTCCTTTAACCGTTTAAGATATACTAATGTTGACTTCTGTAAGAGTCATGCTAAAAAGATAAACTTTCCCAATAATTCATATTGTGGACTCTCTACAATAGTAGTTCAAAATATTCTCTTGACGAATGAACAATTTACTGATGTAAATGTAAAAGTCGTTTGTTCTCCTATAAATGAATTAGGTGAATATATTGATATTAAAAAAACGAAGGTTTTTGTTGATAGTCTTGGCTTACCTATGCATGCAGATTTAACTTATGAAAATCTGGTTGAATCAATTGAACCCTTTATACCTCAAACAAGACTTCGCAAAATAGCTAATGAGTTATTAAAGCATGCCATATTTTATGAAGACCAATACCCGAATGAAAACGTATGGAAAGGGGAAGCTATTTTATAAATATTTATAAAAATTAATATCTATAAAATATTGATAGCCAAAGAAAAACTTGACTTTTTAGTTAATTTTCATTAACTTCGTAGCTACTTCAGAGAAAACACGCTCACCGAAAACCAAATTTCTTCACCTCTAAATTTTTCTATTATGGGAAATTTAATTCCGCTCGGAAAATGGCTATTTCTATTGCCTTTCGCATTGCATGGTTTCAATCACCTTATGAGTTTTAAAGAATTTGATGATATGGTGCCAGGCTTTTTACCGCTCAAAACATTTTGGATTATTCTCATTGGCCTATGTCAATTGGCTTTCGTGCTCAGTGTTATTATTGGTAAATATGACAAATTGGGTGCTGTTTTAGTAGCCGTCATGTGCTTGGCTTTTGTGTTACTCATCTATGTTCCTTCGATATTAAACGGTCGCCATGAGGCACTTTATGGGCTTGTAAAGGATGCTGGTTTGGCAGGTGGTGCGCTCATGTACGCAGGGGCTTATGCAAAAGACAAGAGCTTTGTTGGGTGAAGCTACCCCCTCAGTATTTTTTATTGAAAAGCCTTGTAAGTCGTTGATTTACAAGGGTTTTATGTATTTGTTATTATCAACATATTTATTTTAGATGCTACGCAGAGGTTCAGAGTTTCTCTTGGAAAATCAATAATTTAGTGATTGTAAACAGAAAAAATTCTATCAATAAAGAGTATGTGGAAAACAAATCTATTTCGATGCCCAAGGATAGGTTTTAAACCGTCAAATCGAATTGCCAATAAATGTTTTACATCATCAGTAATAAATGAAGGACAGGATGGTTTTATAGAATTGATTGCAATTTTCTCAGTACCAAGGCCGTGTCTTGGAGCGTTTTGAATATCATTCCATGAAAGTTGACTCAGCTTAACTACTTTTTCAATCAGCGATTTTTTTTCGCTTTCAATACATTTGTCCAAATCGTGTTCTTTATGTAAATGTTTAAAACAAAAAATAGGGTAGTCAAATTCGAGAATTTCTTGAGAGTCTAATCTAACGTTTTTGCCTTGATTTAATGAAATGTTGGCTTTAAATTTTTTCTGTTTGCTCATTAGTAACCAATGTTATAAAATGCTTTTCGAGTTTTGGATGCGTTATTTCACTACGGATTGTTGTTGTTTTCCATGGGTTTTCACTATGTGTCATTTCAACAAGTTTAGTTGCTGAAAATTGCCCGAATACATCATAGACTTCTCTAAGTAAATCTAACTCATCATCTGACAAAAAATCATTGTTGTGATTTTCAATAGTAATAGGGCCATTTGAAAAAGTCTTCAATTCATGATACACTTCTTCAACAACAGGGCCGTACTGCCATGCAATGATTTTTTCTTCAAACAATGGTTTGTGATGTAACACAAGGCTTAGACCTTGTGCATAGTAGAGTAATTTTTGAATTTTCAAATTAGAAAGAAAATCTCCGTATTCAGCGTTGACAAAAGTTGTCAATGTTTTTGCTATATCAATCGCTTTGTGTGCCATGCTTTTAATTTTCAACAAAAATACAATAATTTATTAAAACTAATTGTTTTATTGAAAAAATTAAAGCACTAAGTATCCAACATTTTAATCTGCGGATTATACTTCAACATCAACGCCACAAAATCTTTCGCCTCATGTATGCGAGAAGAAAATTCATTACCAGAACCATAATAAATGACCACTGATTTGCCAACTTGACGCACTTCCGAAATTTGCAACAATGGAATTTCATTACTCATATCTCTTTTTTCTTTGCGGTCATAACAAAGTTTTACCTTATTGCCTTCGATAACAAAATAACCTTTCAAGGTCATGCGCACCGCCAAGGCAGGGAGGAAGGTCAAAACCAAAAGAAAAGCCAACAAAAACCAATTGCTGATGTAGCTAAATAAAAAAATGGATAGCACAAAGCCAACGCCCAACCAAGGCAACCAATTCGTGGATGTGTAGAATTTTTTTTCCATGCGGCAAAAGTACAATTTGGGTTTTGAAATAAGTCATCTAACCAATCGAAAAGTTAAGGTATTGTCTTTTTTTTGTAAAACGAATAATTGGACTCATTTTTACACGAAAAGTTGTCAATGTAGCGGCTGATTTAGCTGCCAATAAAACCACAGATGACACTGATTGAACTGATTTTCACTGATTTCCTTTTTTGATCTTAAAAATTTAATCTAAATCAGTTCAATCAGTTCAATCAGTGTCATCTGTGGTTCATAATGCTTCTTAATTTTTCTTTCTTAATTTTTCTTTTTTAATTGCTCTCGATGTTTTATAAAAAAATCGCTTCTTGGATTTGCTTCTTTTATTTTTGTTTGCCTTTAGTGAAAGCGCAATTGCCAAAAGGAGTTTCGTTGGAAAGTAGTATTTATTTTGGAAAAGTGGTGAAGCACACACCCAAGTTGCGCTTCGATTCGCCCCCCCTCAGTATTGGATTCGATTTTCATGTAACGAAGCAATTATACGGTCAGAAGGCGTGGCATCAATGGTTAAATTACCCTGTCATTGGATTATCTTTTGTGTATTACGACATCGGAAGTGAATCTTTGGGCAAGGCATTTGGCTTGTTTCCGACTTTTGATTTAAAATTAATCACGCATCAAAAGTTTCAAAGTAAGATGCAATTAGGCTTGGGGTTGGCTTATTTGACTCGTTATTATGATGCTTTGACAAACCCTGATAATAATGCAGTTGGCTCAAATGTGAACGGCACGGCGCAGTTTAAATGGCAAAATCAATATTCAGTCAATCCAAATTGGCAAATTTTATTTGGTTTGAGTTTCACGCATTATTCAAATGGCAGTTCGCAGCAACCCAATTTCGGTATAAACATTGGCGGAGCGCAATTTGGGGTAAAATGGCAACCAAACCACATAAATACTGAGGGGTATGTGCATCGTGATACTTCGAGCAAACCAGAGCGGCGTTTTGGTGTGAGTATGCACGCAGGTATGGCATATGTAGAGCCTGGCGTGTTACGAGGCCCTCGTTATCCTTTTTACTATATGTCAGTAGGCGGGCTTTATCGCACGAGCAAAGTCAATCAAGTGCTTTTGGGTTTTGATTTCGAATATGATAAATCCACTTACAATTGGAGTTTGCATTCGGCAACGGTTTTCAATGAAGCTGATGCACACAGGGCAGCAAGTCGTTGGTCGATCTTTCTAGCGGATGAAATTTTCTTTGGCAATTTTAGTTTTTGGGCGCAAACAGGTATTTATTTGAATACTAAAACAGCCCTTGCATTAACAGCCGTTTGGTACAATAAGATTGGATTGCGGTATTATTTCCCACCCATTGGCAATCCTAAAACCCGCTTTTTTGTAGGTAGTTATTTGAAAACACATCGCATTGCGGCGGAGTATATGGGGTTGGGTATTGGGGCGAGCTTTTAAGTAGTAAAACCCTTCCAAGAGTTTGAAACTCTTGGAAGGGTGTGAACTTAAATAAATCTATCTCCGAATCAAAGCACCCATTTTTGACTCATAGGTTTTAATCAATTCATCCATCACTTTCTCGATTTCCTTATCGTTCAAGGTCTTCTCTTTATCTTCAAAAACAAAACTCACAGCATACGATTTTTTACCCGCCCCCAATTTCGTTTCGTCTTCAAAAACGTCGAAAAGATTGATGTCTTTTAAAAGTTTTTTAGCCGCTTTTTGTGCGACCAAAGCAATGTCGCCAAACTTTACGGAG
>JAYTMW010000480.1:0-4706 GCA_043728105.1 Saprospiraceae bacterium
TTGTGTGATTTAATACTATGAAGAGCCGTGTGAAGGGAGACTTTCAAGCACGGTTCTGTGAGAACGTGAGGGTGAAATTCCCTTGCGTGACTCGATTAGCAGAAACCCAAGAGCTACACGAAACGCAGTGAAAACAACTATAAAAATATGAATTTTATTCATATTTTTTTTTACAAAAATACTATCTTAGCAAAAAATAAAAGAATATGCCGACATTGCAGTTTAAAGGAAAAAATATCATTTGGAATCACCATTTAAGTGTTCCTTATCATACATTAGAAGAAGTAAAAGAATTGCATTTTCAACCTGAAAAAGGCAACGGAAATCTTATTATTGAAGGCGACAATCTTATTGCACTTAAAGCACTTTTACCTGAATATTCAGGTAAAGTAAAATGCATCTATATTGATCCACCATATAATACAGGAAACGAAGGTTGGGTTTATAACGACAAAGTAAACAGTCCACTCATAAATAATTGGTTAGGAAAGGTAGTTGGAACTGACGACCTTACACGACACGACAAATGGTTGTGTATGATGACACCGAGATTAAAAATGTTGAGAGATTTATTAAGCGATGATGGTGCAATTTACATAAGTACAGACAAAATAGAATATTCATCAATTAAAATATTATTAGATGAAATTTTTGGAGAGACTAATTTTGTAGGCACTTTAATTTGGAGAAAAAAAGAAGGTGGTGGACAAGCCGACCAGTTTTTTGCAACTGAACACGAATACATTACAGTTTATAGAAAAACTGAAAACTTTAAATGGTTAGATGAAGAAATTGAAGCTGATGATTCTGAATTTTCATATGAAGATGAATTAGGTAAATACAAAACCGTCAAACTTGCTAAATGGGGAAATACTTCAAGAAAAGAAGATAGACCAAAAATGCACTTTCCAATATTTTCAGTAGATGGGACAAAACATATACCAATTGCACCTGATGGCAATTTGGGTAGATGGCGAGTAGGAAAGAAAAGAATGGCAATTTTAGAAGCTGAAAATTTAATTGAATTTAAAGAAAATAGAAATGGAAAAATAATCCCTTATGAAAAAGTGTATTTTGAAAATGGCGATTTAAAAACAATAAAACAAAGAAGTATAATATATGAAATTGCCAATACTGGCGATGGAACAAAAATTTTAACTGAACTATTTGGAGCAAAAGATATTTTTGAAAATCCAAAACCAGTTGAACTAATAAATTGGATTCTAAATTATAATACAAAAGAAAACGATATAATTTTAGATTCCTTTGCAGGTACAGGAACTACAATGCAAGCAGTTAATGAACTAAATAAAGAAGATGGTGGCAACCGAAAATGTATTTTAGTACAAATGAAAGAAGATAGCGAAACTCAACCTGATAAAAACATTTGTCAAAATATTACAAGAAAAAGAAATAAATTAGCAATTGAAAAATTAGGTTATGAAAGTGGCTTTAAATATCTAAAAGTTGGCACAGCCATTGACCCTGAAAAAATGTTGGATGGACAACTACCAACCTATGAGCAATTTGCAAAATACATTTATTATTTAGGCACAGGCGAACATTTGGCAGAAGCCAAAAACATAAATGCAGAAAATAATTTTGTAGGTACTCACGGAGCAAAAGCATTTTATCTTATTTATGAGCAAGATGTAGAAACCTTAACAAGACTTGCATTAAATTTATCAATAGCAGAAGAAATTGTGCAACATAGTCCAAACAAACGCAGAGTTATTTATGCACCAGCTTGTTTTCTCGACAGCGATTATATGGAAGAAAAACAAATAGAATTCGTATCTATTCCGTACAATTTATTTGAAAAACAAACTAATTAATCCTTTATAGTATATGTATTTAAAAAAATATCAGCAAAAGGTAATTAGTGAAATCAAAGAATTTCTGAAAGTAGCAAAGCAAACTAAAAATGAGTTTGAAATGGTACTTACTAATATTCCAGAAGCACAAAGAAATTTAGTTGCTTCAAGTATGAACTTTGTACAAACTACTCACGACAAATTAAAACTACCTTATACCGATAGTTGCAAAAACGGTTTTGATAAATTTTACCCAAGAGTAAATTTAAAAATCCCAACTGGTGGAGGTAAAACAATTTTAGCAGTAGAAGCCATCAAGGAATATCAAACAATTTTTGCCCAAAAAAAAACAGGATTAGTAGTTTGGATAGTTCCCAAAGAAATTATTTACAAGCAAACCGTAGAAAGGCTAAGAGATAAAGGACACCCTTATCGCCAATTACTCGACCAAGCAAGTGGAGGAAGAACAATTATTGCAGAAAAAGGGCAAAAACTTTCTAGACAAGATATTGAAGAAAATCTTGTGATTTTGTTTATTATGGCTCAATCCGTAAGCAGAAGTGATACAGCCGATGCTTTAAAAGTTTTTAAAGATAGTGGTGGTTTTGATAGTTTTTTCCCCGAAGACAATCGTTACGATTTGCATTATCAGTGGTGGCAACAAGTACCAAACCTTGATGTAATGTGGAACAATGGCGAACAAGCTCAACTTATTACAAGTTTAGGAAATGCAGTAAGAGTTTCAAAACCGTTTATTATAATTGACGAATTTCATAAAGTGTTTACACCATTGGCAAAAAAGACCATTGATGGATTAAACCCTGAATTTATCTTGGGCTTAACAGCCACACCAAAAGACGGAATGAATAACCTATGTAAGGTAACAGGTTTGGAGTTGAAAGACGAAGAAATGGTAAAGTTAGATTTGCATATCATACCACCAGTTGGCAACATAGAAAACGACTGGAAAGGTATGTTACAAAATTTAGTAACCAAACGAAACCAACTAGAACAAAAAGCCATTGAATACAAACAAGAGACAGGACAATATATAAGACCTATTGCACTTATTCAATGCGAAAGAACAGGAAAAGACCAAAGAGGGAACGGATTTGTACATAGTGAAGATGTAAAACAACAGTTGATAGACGAAGGAATAAATCCTTCGGAAGTTGCCATAAAATCAAGTGATAAAAACGATATTGAGAATATTGATTTATTTTCAAGCGACTGCCAAATAAGATATATCATTACACAAAGTGCATTAAATGAAGGTTGGGACTGTTCATTTGCTTATGTGTTGGGTATTATACCAAATGTAAATTCAAACACAAGTGTTACTCAATTAATTGGTAGAATTTTAAGACAACCAAGAGCCAAAAAAACAGGAATAAAAGACCTTGACGAAAGTTATGTGTATTATGCAAAAGGCGACACAAATAATTTACTTCAAAATGTAATCAAAGGTTTTGAAGATGAAGGATTAGGCGATTTGGTTTCACAAATGCAAGTAAACAATAAACCAGAAGTAAACGCAAAGAAAACCGTAAAAATTAAAGATGAGTTTAAAAAGTATGAATATGCTTTTTACTTGCCACTTTGGGTAACAACATTGGCAGAGGAAAATAAATTTAGAACTTTCAAATACGCATTTGATGTAAAACCTTTTTTAGATTTTGAAAGTATTACATTGACAAATGAAGTAATTGAAAAAATCAAAAACTCATTAAGCGAAGAACACAAAGAAAGAAATACTTTCAGTATAACAATTACTGATGAAAACAAAATTGCACCATTAGTTGAAGAAGTAGAAAATAATTCTACAAGTTCAATAAGCATTACCTATATAACAGGTAGATTTGGCGAATATATTGAAAACGCTTTTTTGGCTAGAAAGAAAGCAATTGAATTTATAGAAATACTAAAAGCAGAAATTGGAGTTGAAAACCTTACTAATTATTTCAGTTATATAACAGCAATTTTAACGCAACACCTTGAAGCATATAAACTACTAAAAGAAGAACAAATTTTCAAGGAAGCATTAGATAATGGCAAAATAAAATTGGCAATTACCAACGATAAAAAGACAGGTTTTAGAGTGCCTGAAAGTGATATTATTACAACAACAAATATTCCAAACCTTTACAACTTGAATTTATATGACGATGTGGAGGTTTCTACAATCAACAGTTTGGAAAAGAAAGTAATCGACATTTTAGAACGCCAAGAAACAACCTTGTTTTGGTTTAGAAATAAAGTTGCTAAAAATTGGTATGCTATTCAAGGTTGGAGAGAAAACAAAATTAGACCTGACTTTGTTGTAGCCAAGAAAAAAGACGAAGATAAAGTTGAAATTGTTTATTTACTTGAAAGTAAAGGGGAACATCTATTGGGCAACAAAGACACAACATATAAAAACGATGTGTTTAAGACAATGACAAACCAACATAAAAACAAGAAAATTAAAACATATCAAATAGATTTAGACTTTGGAGAAAATGTGTTGAATGAATCAATAGAAGCATATTTAATTGAAGACCAAAAAGAAGAACAACAAATAAAAGAATTAATGAAATAGCCAACGCTTTTGGTAGCACATTTGCATTTTTTGCCAACACACAAACCAACGCTAAAAAATGCAAAAGAGCTACCAAGCCAACGCACCACGACACGACAAACTAAAACGAAAAACAGACAGACCGAAAAAGGGGCAGCAGCTAAAAGCTAGAGTTTCGTTGGGCTTGAAAAGCCAACAATGAATGGCAATCATCGAATACCAAAAAAATATAGTAGATGAGATAAACTCCGGTTGAACGTGCCCGAGGTTTTCAAAAATTACTTTGCCTTCTTTGTACGTTCTAGTTCGGGTGGGGGCTTTGGTCTTGAAATGAA
>JAYTMW010000481.1:0-2865 GCA_043728105.1 Saprospiraceae bacterium
GTATGGCTTAACGAAGGAGCATCCCATGACCAAAGAGAAATCAGCAACAATTTTTCTAAAATTTATCGCTACTTAATTAACTCAAAACTTATTGATAATAAGACATTAAAGGAATCTTTGATTATAGCTGACAATAAAGAAAACGAGCAAATTGAATTTTCAAAGAAAAACCAAAAGGATATTCAAAACCTATTGAAACATAACAGAGAAATCAAAGTAATTAAAAGTATTCAAAAAAGTTTTTCTGATTTTAAAGAATTTGTCAATCAGTATAAAGCCAAAAATCAAATATTATCAGAAATCGTATTTGCGTTTGAAGGTCTTTATTCTTCTATTAACATTGAACTTAATTCAAAAGTTGTAGAACAAAAAAAGGAAAGAGGAAATCATCGTGTTACACTAAATGAGGAATTGACACCAAAGCAATCAACATTGACAAAATCAGTTGGTGGATTGGAAGTAACAATTTTTCAAAAACAAACAAACATTGATAATATTAAAGAAAAAATTGCAAAAATTAAATCTTATGAGGGAATTGACTTTTTGAAACAATCATTCGGCAATTTAGACAAGGAAAGAAAAGACATTGAAAGTAAACTGACTCAAATTGAAAATCAGAATCTAAATAGTCGTGATTTAGAAAACAAAATTTCTAAACTACTTAAAGAAATATCAGAGCTTGAAAGGCAAATTGAAACTTATTCAAATTTGCTCATTCATCAGATAAGCAAAAATGTGAATCAGAAAGAATTGCTAAACGCAATTCTTTCTGATTCCATTACTGCGCTTCCAAAGGAAAATATTGAATTGGGAATTGAAAAACTAAATGACGTAATGAAAATTTTTGATGGGGCAATTACAATTCCGAAAGATTTTAAAGGCAAACCAATTGCGTCAATTGAAGATTTGAGAATACGTAAAGATGAAGCGTTAAAAGACATGCAAATTAATGAACAACTTATACCCATTGCTAAAGACCTTGAAAAATACCGTTCTGAACTTGTTACCACTCAGAAAAAAATTAAGGAAGTAAATGAAAAAATTGATGAACTTAATTCTTTGCCTGAACTTGAAACAAATTTAACCAAAGAAGAAATAGAACAAAAAGCGTTAATCCAGCAAAAAGACGAAACGGAAAAAGATTTAAGAAAAATAAACGAGCAAATTGGTAGAATTAACGAGACTATTAACAATCTGACAAATGAAATCAGCGATAAGGAAAAACGTATTGAAAAAATTCAAGAGTGGAAAGTAAAAATAGAACAATCGGGAATAATCCCAATTGAATATCAAACAAGCGAAACACTTGACAACCTGTTTAAAAATTATGAAAGAAACTCAACTGAACGAGAAGAAATTAAAAACAGAAAAGAACGATTATTTGAAACGCTAAAAACAAAAACCGAAACTGTTTTTGCTTCTGAAGATGAGTTTATAAAATATCTTGATTCTGAACTTGTAACTCTTGATGACAAACAAAAAAGTATTGACGCATTATTAAAAAATATTTCAACGCAATTTTCAATTCCGTGCAAAACACTTTTTTCAAAATTTCAAGAGTTTGAAGCATTCATAAACAATCAATTCAATTCCAAAATCAGAAAGATTAGAATCTCTGATATTGATTCTTTAAATATTGAAATTATACCAAATGAAAATCTAATCAAAGACTTAAAGAAAATTATGGAAATTAGAGATTTAACTTCTGAAATAATATTTGATGACCAATCAGAAAATCTAAATATTCTGAATAGATATTTGGATAATCAATCAGTAATTGATTTTAATAACCTTTTTGACATTAAATTACATCTTGACAAAAAAGGACAACGCAAAGTTGTTGATTTAAGAAATCAAATTGAATCGGATGGAACGGATAAAATGATTAGAATGGTAATTATTATGTCAATTATCCACCAAATTGTAATCAATGATGAAGAAAACAAAATTGTAATTTTCGTTGATGAAATTGGCACAATTGACGAAGCCAACAGAATTGAAATTTTAAACTTTTGTAGAGAACATAATTTTATTCCTATTTCAGCCGCGCCATTGCATCCTTATGACGGATTTGATAAATATTACTTGGTAAGAAGAAGTAAAGGAAAAATAGTTTTAAGTGAAAATAATGGAAATGTAATTTATCGCAAAACGAAAACAAATTGAAACAAACAGATTTTAAAACATATAAGAAATTAAAAGAGGAATCTTTTCTTACGGAAAAGGTAATCCCGAAAACTGTTTTGAGTTCATCCCATTTCAAAGGATTAGTTTCTGCTTTAATTCTTGAAAAAAATAAATCAGGAAGAGGTTTCCGTTACGAAGTAAACAAAATAAATGAATTTGAAAGTTTCTTTAAAACACATTTTCCGGAGGATATTGAAGTTAAAGATAAATCTGACAACGTTAGAAAATTCCGTAACTCTAAAATTCAAAAAACAGCTTCAACTCCAATTTTTATGTTAAGAGGTTTTGAAACGATTAAGATCAATGGCAAAGATTTGAATTTAGAAGATTATACAAACAAATTTCAATTATTCGCTTGTAACGCAGAAAAAATTGAAGCGAAACAAATTTGTATCGTCGAAAATTTGGACACTTTTTTGGTTGCAGAAAGATTATTAGGTAAAAGTTTTGTATTTCTACATAAATATGGTCGAATAGGAAAAGAATCTCTAAAATGCCTTTTTACAAACCAGTTACTTGTTTTTGTCGATTACGACTTTAATGGTCTTGAAGAGTTTTTGAGAATTAAAGAAGTGTTTGACTTTGCACAATTATACATTCCCGAAAACTATAATGAACTTTTCGGAAAATATTCTCAAAGTCTAAAAGGTAATAAAGCCGAAATGACGAACAGAATTA
>JAYTMW010000482.1:0-1768 GCA_043728105.1 Saprospiraceae bacterium
CGAGCATACTCCTATCCACCGATTGAAATCGGTGGTTTCAAGATGATAGATGTTGCCGAAGACGTTTAATCGCACAGGTCGGATAAATCCGTAAGCTACATCAAGCAAAAAAATCAAAAGAGGCCCCTCCGTATTTTGTCCTTTTTATCACTAATTTTTACTAATTTTACCAAAGAAAAACAAGGTATAACTAAACTAAAATCAGCAATGAGAAACTACAAAAAACGCCTAACCTTCCTCCTATGCGGACTCTACATGACGGCCCAAGCGGATGTGAAACTCCCAAGCATTTTTAGCGACAGTATGATTATGCAGCGTGATAAGCGCAACAAGATTTGGGGTTGGGCAGATGCAAATGAAAAAATCACGGTACAATTTGCCAATAAAACCTACGCTGCCGTTGCCAACGAGCAAGGCGATTGGATGCTTTTCGTAAATCCTCAACCCGTAGGTGCGCCACTTGATTTGCTTGTTTCGGGTAAAAATTCCTTAAAAATCAGTCATATTTTGATGGGTGATGTGTGGGTTTGTTCGGGTCAATCGAACATGGAATATAAATTTAATTGGCTTGATGGTTTCTACAAAAAAGAAATGTTGACGATGCAAGAGGGCAACATTAGAGCGATTGAATTTAACAATGTCTATTCGCTTTCGCCCGTAAAAGATGCGAAAGTGGAACGGTCGTGGCGTAGCGTAACCCCTCAGTCGGTGGGCGAATTTTCAGCCGTGGCGTACTTTTTTGCAAAAAATCTCTACGATAAATATAAAATTCCGATTGGCTTGATTCAAACCGAGTGGGGTGGCACTGTTTCGGAAGCGTGGACGAGCTACGAAGGCCTGTCTCAATTCCCATATATGCAAGCGCAATTGGAAAAATTGAAGCAAGTTGACATTAAAACAAAACCCGAAGGCGACCCCATGAAAGCGTGGCAAACCGCCTTGACCGCAAAGGATGCTGTGAATCAAAATTGGACGGAAGAAAACACGAATACGGCGGATTGGAAAACCATGAACTTGCCCGACTTGTGGGAAAATCGAGGCTTAGATTTGTTTGATGGATTGGTCGTTTTTCGTAAAGAAATCAACGTTTCGTCGGCTGATGCGGGTAAAGATTTGACGCTTTATTTTAAGGTAGATGACATTGATACCACTTATTTTAATGGCGTGAAAGTGGGCGCAACGGCAGGCTATAATACGCTCCGAGAATACAAAATTGAAGGAAAATTGGTCAAAAAAGGTAGAAATAGTATTGTTATCAAGGCATTGGACACAGGCGGCGGCGGCGGCATTTGGGGCGAAGGGGCTGATTTAAAAATAAAAATAAATGGTAAAATGCAGTCGTTGGTAGGCGCATGGCAATACAAAGTTTCGGTTGATTTTAAAGATTTGCCGCCTTACCCAGGCGGTGGTGGCGTGTTCCCAAATCAGCCCACCGTTTTGTATAATTCGATGATTGCGCCCATCATAAATTTTGGTATAAAAGGCGCAATTTGGTATCAAGGAGAAAGCAATGCGGGTCGAGCTTATCAATATCGGACGCTCTTCCCTGCCTTGATTCAAGATTGGCGTGACCGTTGGGGGCAAGGCGATTTTCCCTTCCTTTTTGTTCAATTAACGGCTTATTTGCCCGTGAAAAATCAACCCGCCGAGAGCGAATGGGCAGAGTTGCGAGAGGCTCAAACGATGGCTCTTTCGATGCCTCAAACGGGCATGGCGTGCATCATGGACATAGGCGATGCCAAAGATATTCACCCAAAAAACAAACATG
>JAYTMW010000483.1:0-6548 GCA_043728105.1 Saprospiraceae bacterium
TATAGCGTATTTGTTTATATTTTCTGAATCTATTGCTGTTTATGGTTTGATATGCGAAGTTCATTTTGACAGAATAACTAAGTGTGTTTAAATATTGATAAATGTAGCACCCCCTCAGTATTTAATGATTTTCTATTACAAATTTGCCAAGTGATTAAATCTAAATCATATTTTACCCAAATGAGTAGTTAAGTCATCACAATTTATATCGAGGTATTCATCTATTTTAAAAGAAGAAGGGATAGCAATATATAAAACCATATAAATCCTTTTATTTTCAAAACTGTTTTCATCTCTTTCATCTCCAATACATTTAAACCTAATATAACCGCTACATTTAACATTATCTATAAATTCTAAATTTTTGAATTTATTAATTTCTATATCCATATTTTCTATTAAACCTTTACATTGATATGTACAGATAAAATTGTCAACAATATAATTTTTTTTCTCCGTGCAAAAATCTTGATTCCCATCGCTTTGGGTTCTGTATGTAAAATTAGGTTTGGTAGCATAACCTATCTCAACAAATAAAACTAAGCTATCACTTTTCACTTCTTTAATTATACTTTTTAGGTAATCTTTTGAAAGAAAAGTATCATTTTGACAGTAGAACCTGTTAATAAGATATTCAGATTTTATTCTATTAGATTGAATAAAATTAAGTAAATTATGCTCTTTATGTAGTTGACAACTACCTGTTGAACAAAGTACAAAATTTATAAGAATGATAATAGAATATTTTATTATATTCATAATTTTATTCTTTATCTGTTATTGAATAATTGGGTTCTAATTTTATTCGGTTCTTTCCTAATTATTTAGAAAATATGAACTTATCAGATAGTTCTCGTCTCCGACGAGTTTGAACTGTGCTGATTTTTTAATGGGCGAGTACCCCCTCAGTATTTTAACGATTTTTAATCATAAATCATTGAATGTCAATTACTTATGAATGAAATAGTCCCAGTCATCGGAGACGACTTACATAATAGACATCGGTTTTGAAAACCTCGCCAGCCTACTTTTGCTTTGAAGTGGGTGAGCGAGTTGGCAAAATAGTTAATGCCCTTTATTAAATTAGAAATGAAACGCAACACCTCCTCCGAAATTATAACGAACTTGTTCAAACTTAAAGACATACCCTAACCCTCCTTTCAAATAGCCCGAAAAATATTTTCCAAAAGGATAATCAAAACCTAATCCTAAGCCAGAACTAATATTTTTTTCAGGTTTTGTATCATATAACGCACCTCCAGAGTTTACTTGTGTTATGGTAAAATCTTCAATTCCTAAGTTTATAGCGAGATAGAATCCATCTAAAGGTTTTGTTCCAAAGTACTTCCTGTATTCAGTTTGTAAATAAAAAAGAGTATATTTGGGATTAGGAAATTCCACAGATTCAGTATAGTATTGAAAATTTAAACCTAAACAATCATGGGTACTTACTGCATGTAAATAACTTATTCCTCCGCCATAAAGCAGTTTGTCTGTATAACCTCTTGGCAAAACTAAAAACGAGACATCAACAGAAACAACATTTCTTTTTGAATACTCTTTTGTTTGAGCATAGAAGCATTTATACGCCATTAGAAAGATTAGTATCAAGTAAATTTTTTTCATAGTTATTCTAATTTAAAACTAAGTGATGAACAAATACACTGTGTAACCAATAAAGACAACTTTCTCTTTTTGTCATTCAGGATGAATCTGTCTTTTGCTTTTTATTGGTAAAAAAGAATCTGAATGACACCCCCTCAGTATTTTAGCGATTTCTAATCATAAATCATTGAATATCAATTACTTATGAAAAAAATAGTTGCAGTCGGCGGAGACGAGCTACATAATAGACATCGGTTTTGGAAAACCTCGCCAGCACGTTTGCTTGGGCTTAGGAGTAGTGGCGCAAGTGGGTCATTTAAACCGAACCTGCAAATTTAATTTAAAAAAGTATTCTCCATTTTGACGATATATTTTTCCAAAGTGGTGTTTTGTACTACTTGGTGTTTCAAGTTTAGTATTGGCAAATAGATAATCTTCAAATTGATTGCGATTGTAAATATGATAGCATAAAACATCACCATTTTCTTTGACAATCAAATAACCACCCGTTGCATCATATATGCCTGTCCAAACTTTTGAAGGTGTCATACCAAGCGTAACATCGGTCAAAAAGCGTTTGACCTTATACTCGTAAAAAGTATGAGCAAATTGTTTATCAAAATTTAAAGGATTATTTTGATTGATATTTTCAGTTAAACTACTAATTGAACTCAATTTTGATGTGTAAAAGCACTTCACAATTTCTGAAAGAATATTAGGCAATAAACTATCAATCAACACTAAATTATTTTTAAAAACATCATTTTCAAGAGAATGAAATTCCAACGTTCCACCCAAATCATGTAAGGCAATAATTCTATCCTTAATTTTACTTCTTGTATCTATTTGATTGATTGTATTTATTTCGTCTTCGCTTGCTGTAAAATTATTTATTCTAAAAATAAAATTGGTTGTTCTGCCTGCATTTAGTATGGTTGCATCATTGCCCAATTCAGATTTTATACTGAATCCTAATTCTGCGGTTTGATTTATTTTTTTATCGTGAATGACAATCCGAATATCCGTTTTTGTGGTTGATTTTGCTTTTAAAGTTCGGCAATTTATAGACTCCATAAAAGCCTCAATTTCGGGAATAGCAAAAGTAGCCGAAGACTTTTTTATTGCCGCTAATAGCTTTTTAGAATAATCAATAAATACTTGGATTGGAATCCTTAACTCTTCTTCTCCACCTGAAATAATTACCAAATCTCCTTTCAACGCATACTCAAAATTTCGTCCACTTTCGTTGCGAATGATTTTTAAAATTGGATAAAATACTTCTTCAATTTTATTCAAGTTGGCATCTCCTATAAATAATTGTGTGTCACCCAATAATTTAAACAAAGTGTATATCTCACTCCATTCTCCTTTATTTCCTGTAATCATCTTGTTAATGTTTAGTTTGTTATTGTTGGTTTTACTTTGATTTGACTTCCAATCATATTAATAATTTTTTCAGCCGTTGCTTGTATGGCAGGAACAGCAACGGAGTTTCCAAATTGTTTATAAGCGGAAACATCTGCAACAGGGATGACAAATTTATCTGGAAAGCCTTGTAATCTTGCCCATTCTCTGGGAGTCATTTTACGAATACCTTCTCTGTTAACTACACCTTTTATATGCGTTGTGGGCGTAAAATCTACGATTCTATCATCAATAACTAAATTCCTTTCTCTACCCATTCCTCCCACAACAATAGCGTTTGCAATACCATCATCTTGAATAATATCATAACCAAATCCATTTCCTTTGCTCTCGTGTCTTGCTTTATGATTTCTTAAAGTCAACATATATTGTGTGGAAAGATAGTATCGAGTGGGTACAACCTTTTCTTCTTTTATGTCTGCAAAAGACGTTTTATCGCCCGTCGGATTTGGATATTCAAACGCATTAACGTCTAAATCTTTTCTAAATCCAACTATATAAATGCGCTCTCTATTTTGAGGCACACCAAAGTTTTTAGCATTTATTATTTGCGGTTCGGGTACAAAATATCCTAAATCATTTCTCAAAACATTTAAAATAGTTTCTAATGTTTTGCCTTTATCATGATTGCGTAAGCCTTTTACATTCTCTAAAAATATGGCTTTGGGCTGTTTCCTTTTAATAATTTCCGCTACTTCAAAAAACAACGTTCCACGGGTGTCATCAAATCCTCCTCGTCTTCCCGCAATTGAAAATGCTTGACATGGAAACCCTGCACACAACAAATCAAAATCATCGGGAATGAAATTCTTAGTTTCCTCTTTTGTAATATCCCCAAATGGTGTTTCTCCAAAATTAGCCGCATACGTTATTTGGGCAGATTTATCCCATTCGCTTGTAAAAACACATTTACCACCTAAATTTTGCATGGCTATCCTAAAACCACCAATGCCCGCAAACAAATCTATAAATTTAAACTTAGGGTTTTCTGGTTCGGGAAAGGGAATGTTTTTCTTTTTAAAATCAAAAAGTAAATACTGTAAAGCATTTTCAGCTACTTGACTTGTTATTTGTTCTTCGGGAAATTTATAGTTTAGAAAATTTTGGACGTAGCCAATTGCACCATCTTTAAAAAACTTTGAAACACCATTTTTATAATTGTGAAAATAATGAGTCAAAGCCGCTTTACCATTGCTCTCTGGTTCAATCAAACGAATTTTAAACTTCGTCCCGTCAATTTCTTCGATATTTGTTATTTCTTTAAAATCCATTTTAATAAACTTATCTTTTTTTTTAAACCAACATGCGAAATTATCAAAAAATAAAAGTAATCAAAACTAATTCAAAGTTTATTTAACACTATTTAACAAATTGTATTTTAATAAATGCAACACTAAACAAAATACTGCAAATTAACATAGATTCGATAAGTAAAATTTTCTTCAAAGTCTCTTTTTATTTTAAGTAAAAATGGTAAAATTCTATATTGACATCATAGCTGTTAAATCAATGTTTAGCTGTCAAAAATTTAATCACCCCATCAACCCCATCAAAACCCGCTCCACCGTCATCGGCGCATCAAACCCAAGCACCCCCTCAGTATTTTGAGCCAAAACAGCATTCCGCAAAGCAAAATAAGCCCCGATACCATACATCAAAGGCGGTTCGCCCACCGCTTTTGAATTAAACACGGCTAAATTATCCGCCGCTTGTTCCAAAAAGCGCACATCGAGGGTTTTGGGGACACTATAAATGTCGGGAATTTTGTAGGTCGAAAGAGCATTTGAACGTAGTTTTCCTGTTTTATCGTACACCAATTCTTCCATCGTCATCCAACCGATGCCTTGAACGATGCCGCCTTCGCATTGACCTTTATCCACCATCGGGTTCATGCTTTCGCCCGCATCGTGTATGACTTGCACGCTATCCATGAGGTATGTGCCACGCAGACAATCCACCGTAGCCGTGATGATTGCCGTGCCGTAAACATGGTAGGCAAAAGGATGACCTTTGGCGATTTTCCAATCAAAATGCACGGAAGGCGTGGCGTAATGGGCGTGTTCAGAAAGGCACACCCGTTTCAAAAAAGCGGCGTTGATGAGTGCCATCCACGTGATGTCGGTTTGCTCGTTCTTATAGTAAACAAAATCATTTTTAAAGGAAATATCAGGTTTAGAAAGCAACTTAAAATCGTTGGTCAATACCTCTTTTAAGCGATTTATTAAGGTAAAACAAGCTATTTGCGTGGCTTTTCCGTTCAAATCCGCCGTGGCACTTGCCGCCGAGGGAGACGTGTTGGCAATGCGAAAAGTGTTCGTGGAATTGAGGCGAATATGCTCGCTCGAAATGCCAAAAATGGTGACTGCCACTTGCAAAATTTTGGTATTCACGCCCTGCCCCATTTCCACGGCACCCGTCGAAATATTGACCGAACCATCGCTGTAAATATGCACCAACGAGCGGGCTTGATTCATCAAAGTTTTGGTAAATGAGATGCCAAAACATATCGGCATGACGGCAAAACCTTTTTTAAATTGGGTATTTTTTTGATTAAAATCGTCAATATCTCGTTCAATTTTAGCCAAATCAAAATCTTTAACCGCTTGTTTCCACGTGCGTTTGGCTTCGCTTACCGCCTTTTGTCCGTAAGGAAAAACATCGCCCGTTTCCATCAAATTTTTGGCTTGAATAACCGAAGGATGCACGCCCAAATGCTCCGCCGCTTTTGCAATCGCCGACTCAATGACGAACATCCCTTGCGGCCCACCGAAGCCTCGAAAAGCCGTATTGGGCGGTAAATTCGTGCGACAACTATACGCCGTTGCGGTGACGTTTGGAATAAAATATGCGTTGGTGCAATGAAATAAAGTGCGCTCCAAAACCGCAGGCGATAAATCCGCCGCCGCCCCCGCATTTTGATAAAAAGTGGCTTCGTAAGCCAATATTTTAAGGTTTTTATCCAAACCTATCTTAAAATCGCTTGAATATGGGTGTCTTTTGCCCGTCATGCGCATATCTTCCATCCGATTTAAGGCATATTTTACGGGGCGTTTTAGCACCTGCGCCGCCACCGCACACAAGGCAGCCCACGGATTGGCTTGATCTTCTTTGCCACCAAATCCACCGCCCAAACGCTGCACATCTACTTCAATTGCGTGCATGGGCAGACCCGTTACTTTTGCCACGGCACGTTGCACCGCCGTTGGCCCTTGCGTGGATGAATGGACTCTCAAACCACCTTGTTCAGTCGGAATGGCATACGCTCCTTGCGTTTCGATGTAAAGGTGTTCTTGCCCGCCGCTTTCGGTTTTGCCCTCGTATATGTGCGTGCATTGCGCCCATACCCCCTCAGTATTTCCGAGTTTAAAAGCCTTTTTGGGGATGATGAGTTCGCCTTTTTCAAACGCCTCACGTGGGTCAGTGATAATGGGCAAAGGCTCGATTTCTACCTTGATTTTTTTCAGTGCAAACCGAGCCGCTTCATCCGTTTCAGCCACCACCAAAGCAATGGGCATACC